>NZ_AUTH01000092.1:0-18327 GCF_000497975.1 Pseudoalteromonas sp. TB41
CGGATAAGAAATTACTAATTTAAAGGAACTAAATGCTCGTTCCATGATCCGATCATTCGACCAAGAGTGATTAGAACAAAAAGGAACGAGCATGAACAAGTTAGTTGAAACGTACTGTGATGTCGATGATTTTTCAAAGTTATTTTTCCCAAGCTGGCAGCGTATATTGCTCGAAAATGGTGAAATTAAACGTCGAAGAGCATGCCGCTTATCTCCGTCAGAGGTGATGACTATTATCATCCATTTTCACCAGTCACATTACAGAGATTTCAAAAACTACTACCTTCACTATGTTTGCCGTCAACTTAAAGCCTATTTTCCAGAGTTGCTGAGTTACGCAAGGTTTCTCGCGCTTATGCCTAGTGTGGTGGTTCCGATGTGCAGTTACCTCACATCAAAACTTGGCAAGCCCACAGGTATACAATTTGTTGACTCCACTAAAATAGAAGTGTGTCACATCATCAGAGCTAAAAGAAATAAAGTGTTTGAAGGCGTTGCTCATCATGGAAAAGGCACTATGGGTTGGTCATATGGATTCAAACTACACTTAATAATTAATCATTTAGGTGAGATTGTGGCGCTAAAGCTCACAACGGGCAATGTGGATGATCGAGAGCCTGTTTCTGATATGGCGGACTCTATCTTCGGAAAACTCTATGGCGACAAAGGTTATATCAGCAAAGCGCTCTCTGGTGAGTTACTAGAAAAAGGTGTCGAGTTGATCACGACGGTTCGAAAGAATATGAAGAAAAAATTTGTTTCATTGTGGGACAGGGCTTTATTGAAAAAACGATTTATAATCGAAACGGTGAATGATCAATTGAAAAACATTTCTTACATTGAACACTCTAGACACCGCAGTATGCATGGCTTTATGCTAAATTTACTTGGTGGATTAATTGCCTATTGCCTAAAAGAGGAAAAGCCGTCATTAGATTTAACATCGCAAGAACTTGAAATTTTAGAGAGTAATAATCTAATGTTGGCTTAACCAGATCTCAGGTTAAATAAAAAGAATATTAGTTGTATTATGCTACTAAAAAAAGCGAATGAGTTATTGTCACAAAACAAGCTTAGAGAAGCTGAGTTTCATTACAAAACGCTATTACAAGCAGAGCCTGACAATGGTGACGCCCTGTTTGGCCTAGGTAAGGTAGCACTGCGTTTAGAACAATTTGATGCCGCTGTTTATATACTACAACGAGCGTGTCAGCACCTCCCTTATGTATTAGAACCTTTGTATGCATTAAGTGATGCATTTAATGCAGTCAACTCCCCTGAGGACGCGCAAAAAGTACTCGAATACGCAACAAGCATTGCCACAGACAACCCAGACACCCATTATTATTTAGCTCAGCACTATTTAACCTTTGGCGAGCTCGATAAAGCACAGTCAACGCTTGAGGAAGCATTAAAGCTTGGAATAGCACCGGTTACGGCTTATGTTTTATTTGAATTGGTACAATTAGGGCGTTTTAATAAAGCAAATAATTACATCGATCAGTTACACCACTTTTTAACTCAAACAAATAACATACGCTTAAAAATGGTCTGCTACTATGCTTTAGCTAAAAGTTACGACAAGTTAGACGATACTGATCAAGCGTTTAACTATTTTGTGATTGCCAATCAGCAACAACGTAAACTCAGTGAATTTAATACTGAAGATTTAATTGAGTTTTATGACCAACTTATTGAATATAACAATGAAAGTGTGCTCAATTTAGCAAAACTGAACAAACAGTACCCTGTCACACCCGTGTTTATTATTGGTATGCCACGAAGCGGTTCAACCCTACTCGAGCAAATGTTAGCAGGGCACAGTCAATGGACAACGCTTGGAGAGGACACCAGTATTAGCAATAAGATAGTGGCTTTTTTAGAACATAAAACAGGATTACGCTACCCTCAATGTTTAACTAAACTAACAACGCCTTTAATTAACCAAGCCAGAGCTATTTATTTAGATACGTTAAATTCTTCGGGGAGCAACGGCACATATGTGATCAATAAACTGCCTAGCAATTACCAAAACTTAGGGTTAATTTATATTTTATTCCCAGATGCTAAGTTTATTAACCTGACCCGCAACTTTCACGCAACCGCATTTTCAGTGTTTACTAATTACTTTGCTGAAAACGAACCCTATTTTTGTGATTTAAATGAATTTGCTTTGTACCATCAGCTTTATGAAAAACTAATGAGCCATTGGCAGCAATTTAACCGCTTAGCTATTTATAATTTAAGTTATGAGCAGTTAATTGAAAGTCCCAAGGAACATTTAACCGCACTATTAAGTTTTACTGGCTGTGAATTTGAACAGACTTGTTTAGACTTTTACAAAAATAAAAGCGCCGTTACAACACTCAGTAAACATGCCATCAGGCAACCTGTAAATAACAAAAGCCTTGATAAATGGCAGCGTTATGAAGCCCCTTTACTTAGTTTGCTCTCGTTGCCTCAAACCAATTAAGCACATCCATAAACTGCTCTTGGCGTGCCTGTGGGTGAGTAAGCATATTAATATGGTCGTAATCTACTTTGTGCCCAAAGCGGCGACCATATATTTGCATTTTTTGCACCCCAGTACCTGATTCATCAATAAACTTTTGAATATCGATAGGCTGCGCCAATGCTTTATCTTTTACTGCAGCAATATGTAACGTTGGAGGAAGCGTAAGATTTGCTAATGTTTTAGCGTAGTCAAAGCCGTCATCACTGTCTATCCACGGATTTTGCTTAGCCCACTGCATACTTTGATAATGCGACTTTTGAGTTTCATCATCACTGCCCCACTTTAAGCGTTTTGCTGGTAAATAACCGTGTTTTTTCGCTAATATTGGCGCCATAAAATACCAAATCAAATTGGCCTGAAATAACTTTTTAGGGTGGTTATTAAATAGCGAACGCTTTGAACCAAAATAGGCACACGCTTTTACATCGTTTATCAGCTCAGGGAAGCGAGCAAACACGCTATTAAGCAACACCCCACCCCAAGAATGAGCAACTAAAAAGTCAGGTTTTTTACTCTCTAACTGTTCAATTTTTTCAATAAATGCCGGAATATCTTCAACAATCGCCTCAGTTTGTCCATACCGTGCTTGCTTACAAATAGCAGGTTTACTTTCACCACGCCCGCGTAAATCAGCGACATAACAACAATATCCGTGTTCAGCTAAAAAAGGCGCTAACCCTTTATTGCTATGAGTGTAAAATATTTTGCCATTTTCTACCGCACCATGAATTAATAACACCACAGGCCCACTTGGCTTCTGATTGGCGATACGGCGTAAATGCAGTGTTTGATGGTCATCTAATTTAATAAAAACAGACTCTTGAGTAACTGCCAAAGCGAATTCCTTATAATTGCTAACAACTCATCCTACCAGTAATACCTGGTAAGCCAAAGGGAAAATTATGCACTTTTTCTGTCTGTATTTGTTACTATTGGCTTTTATTCCTGTTGTTAAAAAAGCCTCATGAAAGCAAAATCAACTCGTTCTAAATTACATCCGCGCAATCAACACAAAAATGGTTACGATTTTAATTTGCTTACCTCGCAAACCCCTTCGTTAACTGCTTTTTTAATTACGACTCCAGCAGGCAATCAAAGTATTGATTTTAGTAATAACTTAGCTGTAAAAACCTTGAATCAGGCGCTATTAAAAAGTCATTACAACATTAACTTTTGGGACATACCTGAGCACAACTTATGCCCACCTATTCCAGGAAGAGTTGACTATATTCATTACTTAGCTGACTTACTCAGCGAAGATAATCAGCAGGTTATCCCCACTGGCCGACAAATTAAAGTGCTTGATATAGGCACTGGCGCTAACTTAGTTTACCCGCTAACGGGCAATAGCGAATACCAATGGCACTTTACTGGCAGCGACATAGACTCTGCAGCAATAAAAATAGCCAAGCAGCTCGCTCAGTTCAATAATCTAAAAATAACGCTTAAACAACAAAAAAATCCCGAGCATATTTTTAAAGGGGTGGTTAATGCGAAAGATTTGTATCATTTAACGATGTGTAACCCGCCATTTCACGCCAGTGCAGAAGAAGCCAATAAAGGCAGTGAACGTAAATGGAAAAACTTAGGCAAAACGCCTTCGCAAGCACTTAATTTTGGCGGACAAAGTAATGAGCTATGGTGTGAAGGTGGTGAGTTAGCATTCATTTCTAACATGATCAAAGAAAGCAGGGATCACAGTGACCAAGTAATTTGGTTTACCTCGTTGGTTTCTAAAAAAGAAACTCTAGCAGCCTTAGAAGCACAGCTAAAACAACAGCCTATTAGTGAATTTAAAATTGTTGAAATGGCACAAGGGCAAAAAGTCAGTCGCTTTATTGCATGGAGCTATTTTGATAAAGCCACCCGAGAACAAATTTGTGAAGAATTAGTATAAAGCCACTTAAGGACACCCCATGATAGATTTTCGCTCAGATACAGTAACAAAGCCGTGCAGCAAAATGCGGGATATTATGTATCATGCCCCCGTCGGCGACGACGTTTATGGCGATGATGAAAGTGTAAACCAATTAGAAGCTTATGCTCGATTACGTTTTAATGTGCAAGATGCACTTTTTTGTAGCTCAGGCACACAAACAAATCTGCTTGCATTAATGGCCCATTGTGAACGCGGCGACGAGTATATATGTGGCCAAAATGCTCATAACTACAAGTTTGAAGGCGGTGGCGCTGCCGTTTTAGGCTCTATTCAGCCACAGCCTATTGAAAATGAAGCCGATGGTAGCTTGTGTTTTACTAAAATTGCTGCTGCAATAAAACCCGATGATAGCCACTTTGCGAAAACGCGATTACTGAGCCTTGAAAACACCATAGGTGGCAAAGTACTCGGTATTGATTATTTACTCAAAGCACGCGAATTTGTTAACCAACATAACTTAGCACTGCATTTAGATGGCGCTCGCGCTTTTAATGCCGCTGCCGAGCTTAACGTTGATATTAAAGAAATAACCCAACATTTTGACTCTGTATCTATTTGCTTATCAAAAGGATTAGGTGCACCTGTTGGTTCATTATTGCTTGGTTCAACAGCATTGATAGCCAAAGCAAGACGCTGGCGAAAAGTGCTTGGCGGCGGTATGCGCCAAGCGGGTATATTAGCTGCTGCGGGGCAATATGCGTTAGAAAATAACACTCAACGTTTAGTCGATGATCACGCTAATGCGCGTTATTTAGCACAGCAGTTAAGTGAAATTTCAGGCTTTGAAGTAAATATGAGTAATACCACAAATATGGTTTACGCTACGTTTGATAACAGCATAAACATCACAAAGCTAGCAGCCGATTTAAAAGCACAGGACATTGTGTTTAGCCCAAGTAAGCAACTTAGGCTCGTAACCCATTTAGGTATTACCCAAGCGGATATAGATACCTTTATTAAAGTCTTAACGGCCCATATTTAACGCCGCTTTGTAATGCTTGCGGCACACCGATTCATAACGGTCGTTGCCGCCAATTTCAACTTGATTACCATCGGCAATAGCCTCGCCATTTTCATCGGTACGTAATACGTGATTTGCTTTGCGCCCACAATGACACACCGTTTTAAGCTCAATTAGCTTATCAGCCCAAGCAAGTAAATACTGTGACCCTATAAACAGCTCCCCTCTAAAGTCGTTGCGCAATCCGTAACACAATACGGGTATTCCTAACTCATCAACCACATCGGTTAACTGCATAACTTGGTCTTTTGATAAAAACTGACATTCATCTACCAGCACACAATGGCGTTTTTTATCTGCATTAAGAGCTTGAATAAGCGCAAAAACATCTATATCTGCATCATAAATATGCGCATCTGCTTGCAAGCCAATACGTGAGGATACTTTACCTACTCCGGCTCTATCATCGATAGCCGCCGTGAGGATCACCGGCTCCATACCACGTTCTTTATAATTGAATGCAGATTGTAGTAAGGTGGTTGATTTACCTGCATTCATTGCAGAGTAGTAAAAGTATAATTGCGCCATTGTCGTGCCTTCAAATAAAAAGTGCGCTTATGCTACCTTAAAGTGCTCAGAATACAAATTTGGATACGTTATTTAGCTATTTATTTTGCTTCATGCTCTAGTAACCATTGCTTGCGCTCTAAACCACCTGCATAACCAGTTAGTTTTTTATTTGCACCAATAATACGATGACACGGCACAATAATACTGATTGGGTTTTTACCATTTGCAGCCCCTACCGCTCTCACAGCTTTAGGGTTGTTTAACTGCTCGGCAATATCTTTATAAGTCGCCACTTTTCCATAGAGTACGCTACACAATGCCTGCCATACGCTTTGCTGAAATGGCGTGCCGCCAGTATCAAGCTCTAAATCAAACTCAGTACGCGTATGAGCAAAGTACTCATTAAGCTGCGCCACACAAGATAAAACATGCGAATTATTTATCTCGTTTAAAGGCGTACTGATATAACTGGCCGGTGGATAAAACCCCACATAACTAATACCTTTTTCAGTTGCCTGAATAATAATGTCATCAATCGGGCTGGGTAAACTGGTTTGCACTATCATAATTGCTGCCAAAGTTGAAAAGTTAAGTAAGATCGAAATGGTGCACAGTTCGCAGATTCAAAAGAGCTTGCTGCCGCTTGTGCCTTTTTAACGCCTAAATCGCCATCGAGTAAAATATCGGGCTGGCTTTGGCCGCGTAACTTTGCATAATTAACCGTCCATGGGCCAATCCCTTTTAAACTAAGCCATTGGTCTAAATCATCACAATCGGGATTCACGGCACAAAATTCAGCGAGGTTATGCAGTGCATTTTTACGCGCCTGTGGCATTTTAAAGAATGCAAAATCACTGTGTGCTAACACTTCAGGCTCAGGAAAATAGACCTGTTGGTGTTGCTTTTCACCAAGCTGTGTTACTAAATTAGTCACTAGGTTGTGCGCCGCCGCTACACTGACTTGTTGCCCAAGTATAGCCCTAACTCCCGCCTCAAAACTTGACCAAATACCCGGTAACCTTAAGCCTTTAGTAAGTGGAAATGCATTATTAATGTGTTCGCTTAAATGCGCCTCAATTAAATAAGTATCTGCATCTAAATCAAGTACACGGCGAATGTTGTTAATAACTGGCTGTAAATATTGCGTATTATCTATATCAATTTGCACCCGAAAATGATGTTTATCTGCAACAAACTCAGCATCAAAACGCCCTCTACACGATTTATAAGTAAAAGTACGCCCATAACTGGTTGGCGTTAACCACTCTATTGGCTGAATTAATCGTTTTGCTAAAAACCCATGCAATGCCTGCCAGTTATACGGCGGACGAAAAGGCAAAATTAAGGTGAGCCCAATATCAGCTGGGTGCTTGGCGGTTCTGAGCGCTGAGGGCGCAATATTAAGTTGTTTTAAAAAAGCATCATTAAAACGCCTAACACTTTTAAAGCCTGAGGCAAACGCTATCTCGGTAAGCGGTAAGCTAGTTTCTTGAATCAATTTTTTTGCAAAATGACATTGGTTAAACAATCGATATTGCGTGATAGAAATGCCAAAATATTGAGAAAATAATCGCCTTAAATAACGGCTGCTTATTCCTAAACGCGTGGCGAGCTTTTCGCAGTCGTGCTGATTATCCTGATCAATTAATTGCTTGGCTCGTAGAGCCGTTGTTTTTGTTCCCTGCCAAGCCGCACTTCCTGGTGCACTATCGGGCCGACAACGAATACAAGGCCTGAAACCAGCCTGCGCGGCAGAGTGTGCAAACTGATAGTAGACTACATTTTTTTCGTGAGCTGTGGGCGCAGGGCAAATTGGCCTGCAATAAATACCGGTACTTTTAACGGCTACATAAAAAAGCCCATCGAAACGCGCATCACGACTTTGACGTGCTTTTTGCCAGTGCTGATCACCCATAAAATGCTCTTGTAAATTAGGTAGCGCTTAGCTTAGCAAAAACTAAGCGTATTACTGGCCATATTCGGCACTAATCTTTATTTGCAAAATCAATTAATGCCTGACCCGTTAAACGATATATAATCCATTCATTTTGTGGCTCAGCGCCCATACTATTATAAAAATCAATCGCGGGTTTATTCCAATCAAGTACCACCCATTCAAAGCGGCCACAGTCTTTATTGATTGCTCTGTTTGCTAGTTCTTTCATAATGGCTTTACCAGCCCCATTTCCGCGGCTATCAGGGCTCACGTATAAATCTTCTAGGTAAAGACCATTTTTACCTAACCAAGTCGAGTAATTGTAAAAATACACGGCAAAACCAATTGGCTCATCATCTTGTAAACATATTAAACTGTGCGCCGTTGCGCCTTCACAAAACAGGGTGTTTAAAATGGCTTGCTCATCGGTTTTAACTGCATCAGGTTCTTTTTCGTAAATAGCAAGCTCATTGATAAAGTGTAGAATTGTTTTTGCATCACTTGGCTTTGCATCGCGAATTTCTATTGCTGTGTTCATTGTTATTGACCCTTAAAAAACTACTTTTATGCCTGGTAAGCATCTAATTTAATATAAAAAGTGCTTAACTAATTATGATAATTTAAGCCATTAATACATTTATTTATACCCTAGCATATCGTTTTATATTCAATAAGTAACGTTCATGAGCTTATTTCAATTTATTCATTAGGGCATTAAAAAAACAAATTAAAACAACGCTTTTATATATGGCAAAAAGTTGTCATTATGAGTACACAGTAAAGCAATGAGGAAGTTTAACTAAAATGGGTCATGGTCATTCACACAGTCACGTTGATGATAACCAAAGTGATAAACAGCTCACTCTTGCCGTATTTATAAATGTTTTACTGACTGCAGTGCAAGTTGTTGGCGGCGTATTTTCCGGCAGTCTTTCATTAATTGCCGATGCATTACATAACCTAAGTGATGCGGCCTCAATTTTTATTGCCCTCGTTGCTCGAAAAATTGGCAATAAGCAAGCTGATACAACCCACCATTTTGGCTACAAACGTGCAGAAATTCTAGCAACTCTTTTTAATAGCACCACGTTAATAGTCATCGGTGGTTATTTAATTTTTGAGGCCATAAGTAGTTATTTAAACCCTCAACCTATCAATGGCTGGATCATTGTGTGGGTTGCTGCAGTAGCGCTATTCATTGATTTAGTCACTGCATTATTAACCTTTAAAGCCGGCGCTAAAAACAACATGAATATAAAGGCGGCGTTTATTCATAATGTGTCTGATGCCATGGCCTCTATTGTGGTTATTATTGCCGGTACTTTAATTATTTTATACCAGTGGTATGTAGTTGATTTAATAGCGACGATATTGATATCACTGTATGTTATTTATCACGGCGTATTATTACTTAAAGCCAGCTGCAGCATTTTAATGCAGGCAGCCCCCATTGGTTTTGACCAGCAACTTATCAGTAAAAAGTTACTGCAACAGTTTGACATTACTCAAATAAAATCAATAAAAGCATGGCAACTCGACGATAACACCACACACTGTGAAATTGTGATGCAAACAGATACCCTTATTGAGCTTAACGCCATTAAACATTATTTACATGATGAATTTGCAATTGAGCACTGTGTAATCGAGTGTTACTAATCACTGTTTTCAATAACCAAAATGATTACATTAAAGCTCTAATTAGGTTTACTTATATTTTAGATAGACTTCTCAGCGGTTTTTATTTAAACCGCTACAAAAATACGATAGATAAGTATTATCACAAATTAATTAAATTAAAGAGTACTGATAGTTGCTGCTGCAAGAGGCAGCATTAAGTTTTCAGCTTTATCCGCTTTTTTCACGGATATTTGTGTAAACAATAAATGTCCACTTCCCTGCTCCTTAGCCTTTCTTACTTCATTAATTACAGAGCCGTGAGCTGGGTGCAAAGACATCCCCCCGCTACAATAGCAATAATTAGATTACGAGAGTGGCTACAAAATAAATTGAGTGAAAAAACTCAGTTGTGTAAATATTTCAGTTTTACTGTATTCATCCCAGAATTCGAAGTAATAAAGCGTAAAAGAACAACCTCAACACTTAAAATAGCTGCAATACTTTACTTAATAACCTTAGTAAGTATGCCTTTTTATGTTATAAAAAATGTAACTTGCTGATCTAAAATACAAATAACAACTTGTCCATTTGTCAGCCAGCAATGCAAACTTAAACGAGAATCAAACTCAATATTAACCATATGATTTATAAGTAAATTACTTGCAATTCTGTGCCTATATACTAGACTAGCCACAATTAGAATTTTTAGGATAAGCGCTATGAAAGGTAATCAAAAAGTAATCGACGCCTTCAATACATTGTTAGCTAACGAATTAGCTGCTATTGACCAGTATTTTATTCATTCTCGTATGTACGATGATTGGGGCTTAAACAAACTTTATGAGCGTCTTAACCATGAAATGGAAGAAGAAAAAGACCACGCTGATTGGTTAATTAAACGTATTCTTTTTTTAGAAGGCGTACCAAACATGACTAAACGTCGTGATCTGTTAATTGGTAGCGATGTAAAAAGCATGATGCAAAACGACTTAACCTTAGAACTTGAAGTGGTTGAGTGTGTTAAAGAAGTTATTGCCATCTGTGAACAACAGCAAGATTATCAATCTCGTGAAATTCTAGAAAAGCTATTATTTGATACCGAAGAAGATCACGTCTACTGGTTAGAGCAACAACTGGGCCTAATTGACAAAATTGGCACTCAAAATTACCACCAAGCTCAAATGGGCGAATAAGGACTTACATTATGAAAGGCGATAAAGACGTTATTGCAGCGCTAAATAAAGTACTTGCTAATGAGCTTGTGGGTATTAACCAATACTTTTTACATGCACGTATGTTTAAAGATTTTGGTTTTAGTAAACTGGACAAAGCTGATTACAAAGTATCGATACAAAAAATGAAAAACGCCGATCGCTTAATTGAGCGTATTTTATTTTTAGAAGGCTTACCTAATCTTCAAGATTTAGGACGTTTACGTATAGGCGAAAACAGCGAAGAAATGATTGCCGCTAACATGAGCTTTGAACTTGATACCGTAGACGAGCTACGTGCTGCCATTAAACTCGCTGAAAGTAAGAAAGATTACATTAGCCGTGAAGCGCTCGACAACATTTTAAATGAGCAAGAAGAACAAATTGATTGGCTCGAAACACAACAACTGTTGATCAAAAACACTGGGCTTGAAAACTACTTACAATCGCAACTGTAAGTTAAAGTTATAAATACAAAAAAAGCAGCTAAGGCTGCTTTTTTTATGTTTAATTTTTAAATGTTAAACCAATTCGTTTAGATAGGGGTAATTATATAGATTACTCTTAAGCCACTTGATCGGTTATATCTGCAATTTGAATCAGTTTACGATTGAGGATCTTTTTAGTACAACAACAACACTTACCGCATTGGCTGCCCACTTTAAGCTCTTTAGTTAGCTCGCGCATGGTAGTAGCACCATCGTCGATGGTTTGCTCAATTTTTTTATCGGTCACACCGTGACAAAGACAAATATACATGAATACAAACAACTCTCAATTTCATTTAGTAGGTTTATACTAATCTAAACGAAAATAGTTATCAATTGGTTTTTTATAAAAATTGATTTTTTTGCATTTTTTTTGGCCAGCGCCACTTAAGTTGAGAATTCGCGGCAGCTTGAGAATTGTTTGAATTTCATTCGAAGTATGGCACTTAAATTGAGATTTATTAACTAAAGTCTGACCTTGAATTTAAATAGGTTTAGATTTAGGTAAATAGTTGAATGATTGAAATGAATTACATTAAGTCTGAAGAAACCTTAATGTATAAATATAGGATTAGTGCGTGGGCTATTTCCGGTTTGTGCCATTTGCAGACTGTCAGGAGCCATAATATCTGAAGTCAAAATTTATCCCTTATCTTCCATTAAAGATTTAAAAATATGATTAATTTAATAAGTGTACTATCGCAAACTTTGCTATCGCTAGTTTGCAACTCACATATATTGGTAAGCCCTGTTAAGGTATGAGCAACGCAATGATGCTGTAAAGCACTAGACGTAAAGCATAGTAAAAATGCCACGCGTTGCGAATCACTCCTGCAACAGTTTGTTATACAATAGTTACAGGAACCAAAACTGTAGCATCAAAGTCTTTAGCTTTCTCCTTGCTTTCAGCCTCAATTACGTCATCTGAAAGACCAACGAACTCTTCAGCCTTGGAAACAGTGCGAGTAATATGTTCCCAGTTTAATCGACCGATTATGGATGACTGACTATGTGCTATTTCGTTGCGAACAATTTCAAGTTTTTCCAAAAAAATTTTAAAGTTTGTTTTACTAAAACTAAACCTAGCTAAGAATTTGGGAGTGTTTCTAAGAATTTCTTTTTTGTCACAAAGCTGGGCACACTCAACCATAGTGAGATAATCACTACTCCCCCGACGAAGTCCAATAGTTTCATTTACTTTAGTTTGCCTATCTTTGTTTAAAGTTTGAAGCCAAGTGTTATTGGGATAGTAGTAATTAATCCAAAAATTTATATGTAACTCAACTAAAGAAACTACACCAAATAGATATGTCCTTGGAATCGGCTTATTCAGATCTGAACGTGAAACAATACCCACTATTTGACCATCACGAGTTACATATTTAGATTCAGTTATCTCCAAAATCTGGAGTAGATGAACTAAGGAGGTATTTTCATCTATTTTTTGTTCTTCTTCTACATCCTTTACATATTCAGCTACTAAGCCATCATTCAGAGCTTTTCTTTCTATTTGCCCAACAATAACACCATCATCATTAACAACACATGTCACATCAAAATCTCTCGATTCGAGCGCATGTTTTGCGTGGGATGCACTATCAGTATCTTTGCAGCAAAGTACTGGTTCGAACAATGAAAGTAGCTTCGCATTTTCAACGAAAATGCCCTGTAGGGACTCAAACCTAGTTCCCTGACGTCGATAACCTGTTTCTGGCGACATCCAAAGTTGGTAACCCATGTAGATAAATCCTAATTGTTGTATAACGCAGCCTAAAGCGGTGAGTAATGGTTGGCTAAAATATGGATCGAAGCGAACTACTTCGAACCCGACTTTAAGGCCTTGTTATAAAAAGGCATTCTTCTTTCGCTCTCGACGAAAGGAAATTTTAAAAGATGGCAATTCAATGAAATAACTATATTTATCGCTTTTTACGACCACGCAATCTTTAGTGGTGAGACTTATACCATATTTTTCTTCTGTATCTCGGTATATTTTCTCTGTGAGTTTATATATTTCTAATGAGTTTTTTCTTAGGGTATACCATTGAAAAAGCGAATAAAAAATCAAAATAAATCCAGCAACAATACCAAATTTCAAATTAAATACATGAGCTACCACTGAAGCATCCTTCATATATATAGCTTGACCGACTGCTACTGAGCTAATGATTGCACCCCACTTGAATTTTTCACGCTGTTTAGAAACTAGTCTCCATTGAGATAGGTGATATTCTCGTTCTTCCGTTAAACTTAAAATTTTATCTAATTCAGCATCTTTAAAAGGGGAAGGTGTAAGTTCATTTATGTGCATATAAAGTTTCTCTTAATTCAAATTCACTATTGAACTGGACTTCCCAGCTTTCACTAGACAGTTTTTAACTCAGAATAATACGATTCTTCAAACTTAGCTGTTGAAACACCGCCTGTATGCGAATGGCGCTTTCTTGTATTGTAAAACATTTCTATGAAATTGAGTATCTCAGCTTCCGCATCTTCCCGTGTCGAGTATATCATACGCTAATTACTCGCTTTTTAATCGAAACAAAAAAGACTTAAGGGCAACGCTTGACTTCATATATCATAATTTTTGACAGTCCGCTGATCGCTCCAAGCCGAACTGCGCCAAATTGCCAATGGCGGACATTAGTAACGCCCGCAGGTGCAGACGGAGTGAACCGAATCGCGGCAGTGGTTCTTATATTTGTTTGACGTACACAGCTTCCCGATGAAATTTTAAATACGGAAGACAGCCTGCTTCTACTTTGTAAAGCTTCATTGACCTTGTGATTCCAAGCAGGCTTATATCCTGCTCGCCTAACAGAGGCGAGATAATTAAGCTCCCATCATCTTTAAAGCTTATATAACCACGATCAAATAACTTATCCAAAGTTGGATTTAAAAGCAGTCCGTTAAAGGGATCTTTACGCTCTGAATCATTAGATTCGATCCAAGGTTTAATGTGAGAAGCAATTAACAGATCTACTCGATCAAACTCTGTTACTGCGCACTTTCTCCAAAGGGCTATTAAATCTTTTCGATATTTTCCTTGTCTCAGCCGAGTTTCAACTTCTGTTTTCGTCGTGGTTCCTATACCTGCAATAGTAGCAATATCATTAACGACATTAGAAGCACCCACGTCAGTTAAGTTAAAGGCTAGATATTTATTTAGCGCCGATTTTATATCAGAAATAGCTGAATCTGATGTGTAGCGCTCTCTAGTCCCCTGTGACCTACGTAAAGCTTGGAAAATCTCGTTGACGTCATTCTCAGTAAGGTTGACGAGATCAATTCCATATAAATCAATAACGTACCTAAGCCAAGACAAATAATTTCTTTTGCCTCCATCACTTGTAGGCCCATTATCTTCCATGAACTTAAAAAAAGCAGCTTCGTTAGCTATTGATTTCATGAGGGTTCCTTAATGTAACGCCGCATTAAGCGGACTAAAATAGTGGGTTATACTGTGGAGCGAAGATGAGCGTAACTCACTGTTTTAGTTAAATTTAATTATCTTGCTATGTGAGTTGTTTAGAGTCCGGAACATATTTTATTGTCACTGTATTTTCAGGAATATCAACATCAAGAAAGGCACTTTCACCAACAAAAAATGTTTGTTCATTACACTCTGGGCATTGAGCAGCATATGTTTTAGAAACATCAAACAAGTCGTTTAAAACACCTGAAAAATTACCCGAACAATAAGTGCATGTAATTTTAATTAATGATTGGTCATGTTAATTCCTTAAGTTTATTTCTTACAGGTCGAATTGAATACCAACTGAGCCGCTTCAGTTTTAGATATTTCTAGGAGCATAGAGCCCGACTTTATGAAACCTGAAGCATAACCAACATTTAGCCCTTCCTGAAATTCAGTAAATTTCTCTTTTTTGGCTTTATTTTTAAAATAGACAACAACCGACTCTGGCTCTCCAGCAATTTGCGCATATGCCCAACATCTAGTGTTAAACTCAAACTCGCTAGAAGTTTTATCTGAAGTAAAGAAAACATCTTCAGCACATACTGGGACAGAAAACAAAAATAACAAAGGTAAAATTTTTTTCATACTTAATCACCATACTCTATAAAATAATCACATTGAGATTCAGATACGCCACGGTCACTACAGTATGTAAGCCTTTTGTTATTTTGATAAGCATCATAATTAACATCTAGCAGCAAAAATGCAACAACAGGTAAAACTAGTCACTTAAAAATCTTCTTTCCAATAGTCGCTAATTTAGTATCTAGCATTAGGCTTGCGACCTTTTTAGATAAACTTCTAATTGTTGCCACAACTAATCCTTTTTAGTAATAAGACACCGATAGCTGATTAATCGGATACTCACATAACAGTTTTTTACTTAGACCTGATAGTAACACCTACTTTCTCTGAAAAACTAGGCTCATTCTTTTCGTTGGAAAAGCGAATGTCCGTTAATCGCTCTTTGCCGAAGTTCAGCTCAGTGCCAAAAACAGTCATTCAGATATAACTAGTTTCTGCCCCAAAACGAGTTAATTTAAATGCTCTAAGGGCGGCTTTGAGCGATAAGCGGACACTGAAAAAGTTAAATTTATTCCTACTTCTTTGAGTAGGAGCCTAATTTTGTCCAATAACATTATTAACTGCCGTTTTGGGGCAAAATAACATGCTTAATTCCTAGCTCTTTTAATTACTTGTTTACAAAGGTAATTATTGGTGAAATTATCAGGGTATGTAATATACGCCGTTTTGGTGTGTTATAAACCACCAAAATGCTGTTCAATAAGCTGTTATGCCACTACTTAATCTTCCAGCTAGGAGTTAGCTATGAATAAAAAATTAGGACAAAGATTCAATGAATTAAAGGATCAAGTTGAAACAATTGATTCTACTAAAACAAAAGTAGAAGGCTTATATGGGCAGGTCGATAACGTAGATGATGAAGCATTAACAGGCTGGATTGTTAAGGCTAAAAACTTACTAGTTACAGCATGTGGGAACAACTCTGAACATTATAAAGCATTTATAAAAGCTGAAGGTTTTCAGAGTATGGAAACCAACTATGATATTCTGAAAAGAGTTCGAGCTATCTTTAATGCTGCTAAAGAAGACTTTGAAGGCGGTTATTTGACTTCTTTAAAGCAATTAGTGCAAGCCGAAGTTTTCGAAAGTGAAATTGAACAAGCTGAAGAATTACTTAAAAGTGGTTATAAATTAGCAGCCGCTGTAATTGCAGGAGTCGTTTTAGAAACAGCCCTTAGAGAATTATCTGCAAATAATTCTGTAGCAATTGGCAAGTTGGATACAATGAATGGCCAGCTTGCTAAAGCAGGTGTATATAATAAACTTCAGCAAAAACAGATTACTGCAATCGCAGATATCCGTAATAATGCTGCTCACGGAAAACAAGAACTATTTAGTGAATCCGACGTTAAAAATATGATTCGTGATATTGAATCATTTCTTCTAAATTACGTGGCATAACAAGTGTGATTCGTATTGTATGTCGGAATAATTGAATATGAAAACATTTGAGATAGAACCCAAATTAAAGCCTGATATGTCTAAATATTTAGTGCATATGACAGGGAAAGATTCAATTAAAAGTATCTTAAATGGTGGTAGGCATAAAGGCGAAGGGTTAATTTTATCCCAGTCACCAAATTCCTTAAAAAGTAAAAGCTTTGATCACGAAATAGCTTGCTTCACAGAGACTCCTATATTTGCCCTTGGTGCATTTGTAGCAATATCAAAGCGAAGACAGTCTGAAAAAATGGAGTATGGTGTCGGTTTTCGTAAGTCTTATATGGTCGAGCATAATGTCAGACCGACAATTTACGTGGATAATCATATACTGTCACAATTATTTAGCGTATCTGACTCGGTAGATTCACCAAAAATCAGTAAATTAATAGATTCTATTAGATCGCTAGCTCACCCTTTGGGTGAGACTACGACAAAGCAAGGTTTCACTTGGGAACGTGAGTGGCGCTTTGTTGGATCTCAAGGGTTCTATTTTGATTACGATGCAATAGAAATTATATGCTGTCCTCAGGATGAGCAATCTCAGCTCAAGTTAATATTAGGTTGTCACGCAGATAGAATCAATTTTGTAGACTCATGGTCACAGTATAAAGACTTTACCCAGCATATTAAACATACAGACTCCAAAAACAAAATTGGTCAAAGTCTTACTAAACATGATGAAGTTGAAGATTTTTTGGAAAACTATGAAGTCCATGTTGAAAGCCTTAAAGAATATAAGAAATATTTATTATCTCTTCAAAGCAATGTAGATGAAATAGAGAAGCGCCTACAAGAATTAATGCAGTGGAAGCAATACGTAGATGATCACACTGCAAGCCATTGCGGACATTTTTCTGAGAACCTAGTTTACAGGGATGATTTTGGTGAAACCCTCTGTCCTGATTGCTCAAGGGAGTTTAATGAAGGGATGGCTAAGGCTATGAGAGATGATTAATAAGGCCGTGACATCGTAATTGTGACATAACAGGGCGTTACCAATGTCCGCTCATGGCACAGACTGTGTAAAAACTAATTTTTAATAAATTGTCTTGGGTATGTTCTTAGTTTAAAACCATCTAGGATGGTTGCGATCGATTTTTTCTCAGTATTGCAATTTTCTCCGCGCGAGCGAAACTGCTATAGCAACGCTACTCTAATCGCTTTACTTAGACCATTAACTCCCATAATTGTGAGCATTCTTCTGAAGTTGTAAGCCAGAACATGAAGACTTATTTCTGTACTCACGCTTTTTAAACCTCGTGTTAGTAAGTGGGTAGCTCCCATCCAGAGTTTAATTGTGCCAAAGGGGTGCTCAACAGTTTGCTTGCGATGAAGCATCAATTCAGGTTCATTCTTTAGCTTTTGAAGCATTTCTTCTGTCAGAATCTCATGCACCCACCGCCTTATTCGCCTAGGGTCTTTTTTAGAGTTAGTGCACTGACTTCTTATTTTACAATCTCGACAAGCAATGTGATTGAAGTAAACATCAAGGTATTTACCTTGCTCAAATACCTGCATTCGATTTTGAAGTTCATTACCAGCGGGGCATAAGTAAATATCTTTATTTGCATCGTATTTGAA
>NZ_AUTH01000093.1:0-11496 GCF_000497975.1 Pseudoalteromonas sp. TB41
CACGGCAAGATCATTATAAATTGAACTTATAGAATATGTAGTGATCAGATCAAGACATAATAATCACCTTGGTCACGTAAAATATGAGCGCTACTTTTCTGAAACACTTTAATTCAATTACCGATCCTCGCATTGAACGCTGTAAAAAGCATGAGCTTATCGATATTCTCCTTTTAGCCATTAGTGCAGTAATCTCCGGTGCACAAGGATGGGAGGATATTGAAGACTTTGGGCATCTAAAACTTGATTGGTTAAAAAGATATGGCGCTTTCAACGCGGGTATTCCAAGACACGACACCATAGCCCGTGTCATTTGTCGGTTAAAATCAGATGAAATAGAGCATGCATTTCAATCTTGGATATCTTCACTTATTGAAACCACGGGTGCTGATATTATTGCTATGGATGGAAAAACTGCACGTCGTTCATTTACAACCAAAGATAGAAAAAGTGCTTTACATACCGTCAGTGCATGGAGCTGCCAACACCAGTTAGTTTTAGGGCAAACAGCCGTTGATAGCAAAACAAATGAAATCACAGCCATACCTGAGTTACTCACCATGCTAGATATTGAAAATAGCATCATTACACTTGATGCTATGGGCTGCCAGCAAGAAATAGCGAAACAAATAATTAAACAAAAAGCTGATTATATCCTAGCGCTCAAAGGTAACCATTCAGGTATGCAGAGTGAATTAGAAGCTTGGTGGCACAAGAGTGAGCGCGAAGGATTGACCAATAGCAACTATGATAAACATACCGAAATAAGCTCAGGGCATGGGCGCATTGAAACAAGGGTTTGTCAGCAATTGCTTATTGATAAAAGCTGGTTAGATAAAATCTACCAATGGTCTGGCTTAAAGAGTGTTATTCAAGTAACCGCTGAGGTTCACGATAAATCATCAGGTACAGACACGATAGAAACGCGTTGGTATATTAGTTCGTTAGCGTTAGGTGCGGAGCAAGCACTTAATGCGGTACGAAGCCACTGGCAGGTTGAAAGTATGCATTGGATGTTGGATATGAACTTTAGGGAAGATGAATCAAGAATCCGTAAGAAGCAAGGACCCCTTGTTTTTAACGTAATGAGAAAAATAGCCATGGCGTTATTTAAACAAGATACAACTAAAACAGCCAGTATGGCGAGAAAAAAGAAAATGGCAGGGCTAGACGATGATTATCGCTCAACCCTGTTAGAATCTGGGATTAAAATGCGCTAGCCGTGGGAGAATCGATACGAAAACAGTTAAATGAATTGACTGATGATGATCAGTTAAGTTAATTTAAAAATGGCTCTACAAAATGATAAATCAAGCGATCAAAGCTGATGAGAATCGGTGATCAAAGTCATGAGAATACGCAGTTGATGGGCATGGCAGGCATTGAGGCTTGTTTAATCTGTGTCTGAGTTGAGGATTTATCACAGTGACGGCAGGCGTATTTAGGCCTAATATGCTCAATCACTTTGATTTTAGCGGGTATGAACTCAAGCTTTTCTGACTTATCTTCACCCATTCTATGTAGCTCACCGCCACAGCAATCACAGGTTTTGTCGATGATGTCGTGAATAACTTGCTCACGAGGTAAGTCTTTTGGCAGTGGCTTACGCACCGGCTTTTTACGGGTATAGCTAATGGATTGTTGCTCTGCCTCAACTTCCTCAACAATTTCTTCCACTTCATTGAATAACTCGCCTTGCCCGGCAAAGCCTTCAGCACTTTTGCCGAATTGTTTTTGTTGGGCCAAGCTCCAGCGCTCTTCCAATGCCGCAATCTGGGCATCCTTCTGCGCTAACAGTTTTTCAAGTTCAGCAATGCGCTGTTTAAGGGCGAGTTCATTTTTCATGACGCCTATTTTAAGGCATCATCAAAGGCTTTGCAGTGCTAACTGAACTCACTTTGATGATCATCAATCGATCGCAAATATTAAAGCATTTGCTTACCTGCGACATCAATTTTACTGTGTCCAATCACATCATAACCCGATAATAACCAGTGTAATTGCTGCTCGCTTAAGGTCATGGTGGGTGACATGAGTTTGGGCCATTTGAACTTATGCTTATCTAATCGCTTATACCACAGTGCAAAACCGGTGTTATCCCAGTAAAGCAGTTTGAGTTTGTCACGGCCTTTATTACAAAACACAAATAGCGCACCACTGAGCACGGGTAGTTCAAGCTCTGCTTCCACCAACGCCGCCAGACCATTAATTGATTTTCGAAAATCAACGGCATCGGCACATAAATAGACGGTGGGTACATCAACGAACATCCTCATACCGTTAGCCCTTTAATAATGGCAACGATATCGGCCGTCGCTAAATCGATAGGAAACGTGAGTTGGCCGGTTAGCGTATCAAACTGCAGCGTATTTTGACGAGTTTGCGCGCAGACTTCAGTAGTTTGTTTTACCTGGACAAAACGTGATGATGTAAGGCACTGCGTGTGCACTGGCAAGGTGGAATTAGGCTGGTCTTTTGCCAGTAAAGCACGTTGTTTATAATAAGTCGTAATAGCGACATTATGGTGTTGGCAGAATTCAATATTAGTACCACTAAACGTACTGCGTTTCAGCAAAAGCTGCTGCCACTGTGCGCTTGTTCTGTAAGTTTTCATCACCTGCTCCGAATTTATCATTGAGCAGGTATTTTTAGATAATCAGAACATCGATGCTAGGTGTGGTTCGCTAGACGCTTACTTAGATCTTGCAATCATTACATCTGCTAACGTTACACTTCTATCTCCTAATTCAAATGCTGTAGTTTTCTTTCCTGCGTCTTTATGTAAATCATTTACAGTATTGAGGGCGTTTGACAATAAGTCACCAAAATTATTGGTTGTGTTGTTAACAATATTATCGTTATTTTGTGGCTTTGCTATGGCTTCAAGAGACATGCTCTGCATCTGGGCCAAAAGGGAATTATTTATGGTGGTCATGATTATTTCTCAGGTGTCAATATGTCGTCATAGGTCCTTCTGTTCCTGCAACTACAATGCCAACAATAAATTTAAACCCTTAAAAATCAACAACTAAGGTGTGAGTTAATCCTATGTTTAATTCTTATATTTTATAAACTATTTACTCTTGCTTCCTACAAAATTGTAAATTGGCACCCAAATCAATGCGAAATACCAACCGTATAAATAGCTTTCTAGCAGACCTAAAAAGAAACTTTTCCAACTTATCCATTCAAACCCTGGCAATAACTTTAGCCAAGTTGAGTACATTGCGTGTTGAGGAAAGAGCAAATCAAAAATAACGCACAGGGTAAAACTTATGGCTATAAATGAACTTGTCGCATGTCCAAATGCAGATAGTGAGATCTTATGATTCATTAGTTTTCTCCGTTGATTTTTCTGCATTAGTATTACGCTCTTTAATAAATCTTTCAGGTTCAAGGTCAAAAGTATCAAGACAATCTTTAGAGCAAAAACGATATAAGTGCCCATCTTGGAGTTTTCCATAACCTTGATCATCTCCAACTTTACGGCCACAAACAGGATCTACGAAAGAATCATTTATGTTCTTTTCCTCATGATGACCGTGGGCCATATGAGCACCACAGCCGTGACGCATCATGAAATAAAAAAGTCCAGCGAATAGTAAAAATGAAAATAAACCTTCCATAACAAGACTCCTAGTAAGGTGTGAAAATAAAAAAACGTGGCACCAAACTACTCGTACCACGTAATAGGATATTCATCATTGAATTAACAAGACTAAATCGTGTTTCTTAACGACACCTTCTAACACGCTAACTTTTGCAAAGTGATCATCAACAAGTTCTTCAACTCTTACCTGACCTGTTTTTTGCCGTTTGAAGAAATCAGCTCCTTCGTCATTATCGTCATTCATTACATAACTGTAAGATTCTAAAATTTGCCCCACCTGTGCACCATCATCTAGGCCAACACAAACATATATGTCCCCATCAGTTACAGAGATTACTTGGCCGCGCATTAGATACCTATGCGAAAAATCGCTATTTGCACAACCAGAAACAATCAAGCCAAAAACTACAACGACAACTAATTTAGAAATTTTGTTTAACATATTATTTTCCTTTTATTTATTTGGTCATTAGTATCGAATTATTATTTAATTCGATACTATTTAAATGAATAAAAACAAGATTACTTACAAACTACATTTTCTATTTGTTTAATTGCACCATATCGTGTTTTTTTACATTTCCTTCTATCACTTTTACTTTGGCATAGTGTTCATTAATTATTTTTTCAATTTTAACTTTGCCAATATTTCTTCTTTCGACAGTCTCATCTCCTTCCCCAATGTTACCTGTTTCAAAAAATCGATAGGCAGTTAATTCTTGTCCAACTTCTGCTCCATCATCTAAGCCAAGGCATACAACCATATTATCAGTTGACGATGAAACAACTTGACCTCTCATTAAGTAATTATGTGAGAAATTACTGTTTGCACAGCCCGTAAGTACAATTGCAAAAGCAACTAAAGCTATTTTTTTAGATATATTTTTTAACATGATATTTTCCTTTTTAAGTTTAAGATTAACGTTTTCTTTTAATTGAACCTGGAGGAGTTTTATGACAACTCCATGGCTCATGTTTGAAATTATCCTTTACATTTTGATCACAAAATTTGTAATAACTTTCCTTTGTATGAGTCCACCAATCATCGTGTATATCTACACCATGCTTTCTGATGACTTCCTCTATACCATCAAGGTCCAAATTGACAGCATCGTAAGCCAAATGAATTGCTTCCTCTTTTCTATTGAATGAAACTTCGTCTAGGCCGAACATTTGATCTATTTCTTCTATCAAAGCATCAATATTTTCACTAGTTACATTTGATAGTTTCAGGTTTCTAACGACCAAGTTATTTTCTCTAACTCCAACTCTATGAGCTAAATCCGTCATCACGGCCTCCTTTAGTGGTTGTGTTTATTTGTTGATTTCTTACCAGACATTTTGCTTGACCCCATTTTAGGCATCATATTGCTCATCATCTCAAGATGATGTTCTGCCATCTTTATTTGTTGCTCAATGGGCTTATCAGCCATTCTTCTGTGCATTATTTGCATCATTTTAATCATAGATTTTCGATGCTTATGCATTATCTCTTGCTGCTTTTCAGGATCACTTTCTTGCTTTACTGATAACATTTGCTGCTTCATCGCAAGCATGTTGTTATGCATTTTTTCCATATTTTCATGGGACATTGCCATATTGTTATGCATGCCTTTTTTCATCTCTGCACCAATAGCTGAAGCACCAATAGTGGTAGACAAAATGCTTATAACAGCGACTAAATTAACTAATTTTTTCATTTGATTTTCCTTGTGTTTTATTTGAAAAATTGGGTATCCAAGCGGGAGTTTTAGACATATAGTTCAAGTATTCATCACCAAATTCACTGATAACCTTGGCTTCTTCCTTATTGGCAAGTCGAATGTATACTACGAGTAATATTGGAAACATTACTACGGTCGGTATTGTTGGCCACTGAAGTAGAAAACCAAACATGATTAGAATAAAGGCGACATATTGGGGATGACGACAACGTGCATACCAACCTGACACAGCTAACGTGCCAGTCTTTTGAGCTTGATGAAGTACGTTCCATGCAGATGAAAGAATAAAAAATCCAGAAACAATTAGGATATTACTTGCAATATGCAGAGGATCCCAATGTGCATTGCCTTCAAAGCCAAAAATGGTATGCAACAAATGACCGTTATCGTGAGCTAAAAAATCTATTCCTGGATAGTTTTCAGTCAACCAGCCTGATAGAAAATATATAGTTAATGGAAATCCATACATTTCTGTAAATAGAGCAACGATGAATGCAGAAAAAGCACCTAAAGTTCGCCAATCAGTTTTTGTTTGTGGCTTTGCAAAACTAAATGCAAAAAAGATAAAAATTGCTGAATTCAAAAGCACTAATGTCCACATGCCATAATCAGATTCACCGTTCATTGTCACTCTCCGTCTTATTACTTTCTTCTCTACCTGTTTTTAATCCTTCCAAATACCCATCTCTGTAAGCTTCATTTTTATCTGTCAGCTCTTGAAATGTTTCTGGCTCTTTTGGTGCTGAAGCTTCTTCTTCATGACCTTTATGGTCACCATGTCCGTGACTGCCATGCATAAAGACATGCATTAAAGGACACAATAAAAGAATTAAGAATGGTAAATATTCAAAAAAATGTTGCTGATGCTCAACTAATAAGAAGTAGCTAGCAGCCCCTATTAAACCAAGTGCTGCCCATCCTGTAGGTGTTGACCAAAAAGATTTTGGTTATTGCTCATGTTCGTCCTCCAAATATTCCTACTCAACGATCAAAGTGCCGCTATACATCTTCATTGGACAATGAAACGGATACTGACCCGGTGCCATAGAAGGTAATTCAATCGCTTTATTTTCATCAACAGGTAACTCTTCACTGACTTCAAAATCAGGAAAAATGACTGTTGCTGCACAAGGACTCCCGTCTTTTCGAAGAAAATTGAGAGTCGTTTCTTTACCTTTTGCTACTATTATTCTAGAGGGGTCATAAACACCGTTGTTTACGATAACGGTTACACTTTCCATAGTAGAATCAATTGCTTTTGCTGGTTTATATAACCAAAACCACCAGATAATTAACGCTATAAGTACCAACCCAAATAAATTAATGATCATCATGTCATTTCTTCCTTTTCTTTAATGTTCTTGCGGCTTAAACAATCTCAATCGATTTGCATTACTCACAACCGTTAGTGAGGAGAAAGCCATTGCAGCACCTGCAATTACTGGGTTTAATAACAATCCAAAAAATGGATAAAGTAGACCTGCTGCAAATGGAACTCCTGCAACGTTATATATAAATGCACCAAACAGGTTTTGTTTGATATTTCTAAGCGTTGCTTTACTGACAGCTATTGCATCAGCTAAGCCATGAAGTGATCCTCTCATCAAGGTGATGTCAGCACTTTCAATTGCCACATCGGTTCCAGTACCAATGGCGAATCCAACATTGGCCAATGCCAATGCTGGGGCATCATTAATACCATCTCCTGTCATACCAACGATTTCATTTTGGGCTTGTAATTCCGCCACTTTATTTGACTTATCTTCTGGAAGGACCTCAGCAAACACTTCTTTTATACCGACTTTTTTTGCTACTGCATTTGCAGTAGCTCTATTATCGCCAGTAAGCATAACTACTCTGATACCACTGTTTTGTAGCCTTTTGATTGCTTCAATAGAGTCTTCTTTGATTGGATCAGATACAGCTATAATTGCTGCAAGTTTATTATCTATAGCGAGGTACATTGGTGTCTTAGCTTCATCAGCTAATTTTTGTGCTTTTGAGACAAATTCTCCTAAAAACACGCCTTTTTTAAACATCAACTTTTGATTACCGAAGAGTAAATGATGATCTTCAAGTTTTGCCTCTATACCGTGTCCAGCTATAGCTTGAAAATCACTTATATCTTCAGGATCGATCTCTTGTGCTATCGCGGAATCAACAATAGCCTGTGCAAGTGGATGCTCAGATCTGCTTTCAATACTAGAGGCTATCGTTAAGATATATTTTTCTGTATAGGATTTATCAGCAACGAGAATGTCGGTTACCGTAGGAGAACCTTCTGTAATAGTCCCCGTTTTATCGAGAATCATCGCGGTAATTTTTGATGCTGTTTGTAACGCTTCTCCATTTCTAATCAAAACTCCAGCTTCGGCAGCCTTACCTACACCGACCATCACTGACATTGGTGTAGCCAAACCTAAAGCACAAGGGCAGGCAATAATTAGAACCGTGGTTGCAGAGACAACCGCAAAGGCTAACGCGGGATCAGGACCGAAGTTAAGCCATACCAAAGCGCTAATAATAGAGATGATCATAACAACAGGCACGAAATAGGCAGATATAGCATCTGCTAAGCGCCCAATTGGTGGCTTAGAGTTTTGTGCTCTTTTCACCATATTAATAATTTGTGCTAACGCAGTATCTTTACCTACTCTTGTCGCTTTAAAAAGAATTGAACCCGTCTTATTTAGTGTTCCTGCAACGACCTCATCTTCTTCTTCTTTTGCGACAGGCATAGGTTCCCCTGTTAACATGGACTCATCTATCGACGTGTGCCCCTCAATGACTAGGCCATCTACAGGAATTTTTTCTCCTGGGCGTACTCGAACAATGTCATTTAATAAAACTTGCTCAATAGCAATATCTACTTCTTTCTTATCACGAACTACTCGTGCTGTTTTTGCTTGTAACCCAATTAAACGCTTAATTGCTTCGCTTGTTCTTCCTCGCGCTTTTACTTCTAATGCTAACCCTAAATCAATCAATCCGATGATCATTGCAGTAGCTTCAAAATAAACATGCCTTGCCATTTCTGGAACAGCCATGGGAAAGAAAACAACTACCATAGAATAAATCCATGCAGTACCTGTTCCCAGAGCAATTAACGTATCCATATTTGCACTATGATTTACAAAAGATTTCCAAGCACCAACATAAAAATGCTTACCTGCAAAATACATAATGGCTGCACATAAGATCCCTATAAATAACCAAATACCACGTTCCAACGTAGTTTCAACAGTCATTGGGCCACCTGCAATACTATAAATCATTAACGGTACGCCAAGGCCCAAGGCTATCCACATTTGTCTCATTAAACTTGTATAGTATTTTTGGTCTGCAATTTCCTTCTCATCTAATAGTTCATCATCACTTGTATCTTCTGCACTCCTTGCATTGTATCCTATTGATTCTATGGCTTGCACAAGATCCTCTGAATCAACTTCTCCATCAACAACAACAGTCCTCAATGCAAAGTTCATCTGAGCATTATCTACGCCATTAACATTTTTCAATGCTGTTTCTATTTTTCCTACACAGCTTGCACACCCAGCTCCATCAATAATCAACTCTTGAGCTTTGGTGTCTTTAATTCTACTCTCTACGCTATTCATCATTACATCCTTGAATTAAATGACAGAGCATATCTCCTGTAGGGGATTTATCAGGTTTACTCTTCCAGTCATCAATTGCACTTCTTAAGACATTCCTCAATATTAAGGCATCATTAAATTTTTTCTCTGTTTCAGCCAATCTATGCTCAACGATTTCCCGAACTAAAGGACAAGCTGTGCTGCCATTATCAGCAACTAACAGGATTTCTTTGATCTCTTCAACGGAGAAATCTAACTGTCTGGCACTAAGAATAAACTTCAGTCGCTGTTGAGCTTGTTGGTTGTAACTCTTATAACCATTTTCAGTATTCTTAATAGGCATGATAAGTCCAATCCTACGTAAGCGTCCGAGCAACGACACCTAGCAGAGTGGATTTAATTAATTGAAAATACCGTCAGTTTCTACTGGAGGTATTATGCAAAAAAGAACCCTTAATGACTGGCAAAAATTGATTGAGCAGCAACAAACCAGCGGCTTATCTATTGTCGCATTTTGTAAAGAAAACATGTTACCCACTTCAAACTTTTATAAATATCGGTCTAAGTTACAAGACGCTGCAAAAGCACCTAAATTGGTGAAAGTGCAAAACAAAGCCATTCCCCATAAAGTGAATGCCTCAATCACGTTATCTCATGGTGAAACTCATTTAACTATACCAACCTCATCTGAGCCTACATGGGTGGCTAATTTAATAAAGGCGCTGCAAGCATGAACATGTTTATTGATGTGCCCGACGTGTACCTTTGCAATCAGTTTGTCGACTTCAGAAAATCCATTAATGGCTTAGCGGCCATTGTTGAAAGTGAACTCGAACTGTCAGTGCTATCCGGTGCCGTGTTTGTTTTTTGTAATAAAAGCCGAGATAAGCTGAAGATATTGTATTGGGATAACACAGGCTTTGCCCTGTGGTATAAACGCCTCGATAAGCACAAATTTAAATGGCCGAAAAACCTCAGCGCCGACACCCTAAACTTAACCGAGCAACAATTACACTGGTTATTATCTGGGTATGATGTCATAGGGCATCAACAAATCAACATCGAAAACGCTAGCATTATTTAGATCGTCGCGGGATCAATATTAACCATCGCATTAAGCTAGTTTACGGTAAAAAACATTATAAAATAAAAGGATGAACATTGATGTTAACTGCCTTCCAGACGATCCGGCTTTGCTTAAAAAGCTGCTGGCAGAGCACGCTGAAAAATTAGCGCAAGCGACTGCAAGAAACCGGTATCTAGAGGAACAATTCCGCCTAGCGCAACAAAAACAATTTGGTAAAAGTGCCGAAGTCTTTGACGCACAAGGTGAATTGTTTAATGAAGCCGAAGACATCATTGAGCAACTTGATGAGCTTGCTACGCAAGAGATTATCTACACTCGCAAAACACCAAAGCGCAAACCATTACCCAAAGACTTACCCCGTGAGCAAGTGATTCATGACATTGCCGAAGAAGACAAGTTGTGTAACTGCTGTGGTAATGAGTTGCATAAAATGGGTGAAGACGTCAGCGAAAAGCTCGACTTCGTTCCCGCAAAGATAAAAGTCATTGAGCATATTCGCCCAAAGTACGCGTGTCGTGAATGTGATAAGTCAGGGTCGAATAACAGTATTAAACAAGCCAAGATGCCAAACATGGCCATCAACAAAGGCATGGCCACGTCCAGTTTGTTAAGTCAAATCATCACCAGCAAATATCAATATGCACTGCCACTGCACAGACAAGAGTCGATGTTCAAGCAATACGGCATTGAGCTTAGCCGTAAAACCATGAGTGACTGGGTACTCGCATCCGCTACCTTGTTTGAACCGCTGATACAACGACTGAAACACGCGTTACTTAAACAGCCTGCGATACATGCCGATGAAACGACGGTCAATGTGGTCAACGCCGACAAAGTAAAAAGTTACATGTGGCTATATTGTACCGGCACGGATTCGCCATCGGCTATAAATAAACACAACTCAATGCCAAACATTGTGCTTTACGACTATCAAAATAGTCGGGCAGCTTCCTGTGTGGTTAATTATCTGGATGGCTATTCGGGCTATTTACAGGTTGATGGTTATCAAGCGTATGCACAAACGCAATCAACACTAGTTGGTTGCTGGGCCCATGCACGTCGTAAATTTATAGAAGCAAAACACGTGCAGGGTAAAAACAAGACAGGCAAAGCCGACGTAGTCTTGAGTCTTATTCAAAAACTGTACGGCATTGAATCAAAACTCAACGATAAAACACCAGAACAAAAGCATGAAATAAGGCAAGAGCAAGCGAAACCTATTATCGATAAACTGCATAAATGGCTAGAGCAAAACCAGCCACGTTTAGTCGGGAAAACCAAGTTAGCAGAGGCAGCAACCTATCTCGCTAATCAATGGCATAAACTTATAGTTTATCTTGAAAATGGTCAGCTTAATATCGACAATAACCGCGCCGAGCGCGCTATCAAACCATTTGTTATTGGCCGTAAGAACTGGATGTTTAGCCAAACCTCACGCGGCGCAATAGCAAGCGCTCACCTATACAGCATCATCGAAAC
>NZ_AUTH01000094.1:0-113734 GCF_000497975.1 Pseudoalteromonas sp. TB41
CACGGCAAGATCATTATAAATTGAACTTATAGAATATGTAGTGATCAGATCAAGACATAATAATCACCTTGGTCACGTAAAATATGAGCGCTACTTTTCTGAAACACTTTAATTCAATTACCGATCCTCGCATTGAACGCTGTAAAAAGCATGAGCTTATCGATATTCTCCTTTTAGCCATTAGTGCAGTAATCTCCGGTGCACAAGGATGGGAGGATATTGAAGACTTTGGGCATCTAAAACTTGATTGGTTAAAAAGATATGGCGCTTTCAACGCGGGTATTCCAAGACACGACACCATAGCCCGTGTCATTTGTCGGTTAAAATCAGATGAAATAGAGCATGCATTTCAATCTTGGATATCTTCACTTATTGAAACCACGGGTGCTGATATTATTGCTATGGATGGAAAAACTGCACGTCGTTCATTTACAACCAAAGATAGAAAAAGTGCTTTACATACCGTCAGTGCATGGAGCTGCCAACACCAGTTAGTTTTAGGGCAAACAGCCGTTGATAGCAAAACAAATGAAATCACAGCCATACCTGAGTTACTCACCATGCTAGATATTGAAAATAGCATCATTACACTTGATGCTATGGGCTGCCAGCAAGAAATAGCGAAACAAATAATTAAACAAAAAGCTGATTATATCCTAGCGCTCAAAGGTAACCATTCAGGTATGCAGAGTGAATTAGAAGCTTGGTGGCACAAGAGTGAGCGCGAAGGATTGACCAATAGCAACTATGATAAACATACCGAAATAAGCTCAGGGCATGGGCGCATTGAAACAAGGGTTTGTCAGCAATTGCTTATTGATAAAAGCTGGTTAGATAAAATCTACCAATGGTCTGGCTTAAAGAGTGTTATTCAAGTAACCGCTGAGGTTCACGATAAATCATCAGGTACAGACACGATAGAAACGCGTTGGTATATTAGTTCGTTAGCGTTAGGTGCGGAGCAAGCACTTAATGCGGTACGAAGCCACTGGCAGGTTGAAAGTATGCATTGGATGTTGGATATGAACTTTAGGGAAGATGAATCAAGAATCCGTAAGAAGCAAGGACCCCTTGTTTTTAACGTAATGAGAAAAATAGCCATGGCGTTATTTAAACAAGATACAACTAAAACAGCCAGTATGGCGAGAAAAAAGAAAATGGCAGGGCTAGACGATGATTATCGCTCAACCCTGTTAGAATCTGGGATTAAAATGCGCTAGCCGTGGTTTCTTTTGCATGATAGAGCGCTTTGTCAGCACATTTGTATACTTGATCAATATCATCACTGTGCTGCGGCCATGTAGCAATGCCGATGGAGACATTTATACAACCAACTTTGGCCATCGGTGTATTCGCCACTTCATTACGTAACCGCTCAGCAATAACAAACGCGCTATCGCTATTTTCGTTCGGTAATATAAGTAAGAATTCCTCGCCACCTGTTCGCGCGACAATATCATCTTTGCGAGATACCTGCTTGATCACACACGTTAAAGTTTTTAGTACCTCATCGCCCACATCATGGCCAAAAGTGTCATTAACCCGTTTAAAAAAGTCGATATCTATTTCTAGAACCGCAAAGGGGATCTGTTTTTGAATTAATTTATCTAACAATAAATACAAACCTCGCCGATTATGCGCACCAGTTAGCGGATCGGTGAGTGCATCTTGGCGTAATTGCCCCATTTGTAACTGCAATGTATTCACTCCCTCTAACATTGCTGCTTTAAGTTGCTGCGCTTCAAAATACCATGATTTAATGTCTTTTAATTTATTAACATTATTTTCGTCATTTAATAAATGTGAGCTGTCAGCTAAGAGCTTTAAAGGTCTTGAAATAAAGTGCGCTAAAAGAGCAATAGCTAGTAACATCATAAGTACTAAAGGAGTGATACGTTTAAAAATCTCGATCCCCAACACATCTAAATAGGCGAGTGTGTCTTTTAATGGACGCTGAGCAACTATTCCCCAGTTGGCTATTTCTACAGGGGCATACCCTGCTAACATAGATATATTGTCACTGTTTTTTACTAATTCTTTCCCTAAGGAGCCACTTAACACAGCAGTGATCACTGAATTATTATTGACCTGTTCACCAATACGTTTGCTATCAGGGTGGTAAATTAGTTTTTTGTTCGCATCTACAACATAAATGTACGAACCACCAGAATAGTAATGCTGCTCTAATAGTTCACTTAAAATATTAGACTCCTTTAAATATAGCGTTCCTCCAATATAGCCCATATATTTGCCGTTTTTATCAAAAAATGGACTTGAAATAAAAATCACTAAGTTATTTTCAAGTGAGATATAAGGGTAACTGACCAGTGGTTGTTTTTTTGCAAGTGCTTGCTGCGCACCAATAGAAGAAGATGTGACGCCGAGCACATTCGGTAAATAAGGTGAGGTTGCCACCGTTATACCATTTTTGTTAATAACAACTGAGTTAAAACTATTGGTTTGCAAATGAAGACGCTTTACTTCCTTCTCTAACAATACATTGTTATCAAGATCTGCTTCTATTATTTTTGCAGAATATGCCAACTGTTGAAGTGCAGACTCTAAAAAATTATTCGTTGCTGAGGCCAGTTTATTAGCATAAGCGTAATTACTTTTTAGGGTGTAATTAATCAACTGCTCTTTTTGTACTTGATAAGTAAGATAAAAACTACTGCCTAGCGCAATAACAACGGCCGAAAGCGCTAAAAATAAAATGAGTTGTCTTAATTTTAAGGTAGTTTGAAAAGGAAAACGCAAATTGAATATCACTCTGAGTAAATAAAACGACTGCTATATTGCACGCGCACATAATACAGAAATTAAACTAAGTAGCCTAATTTTTGTTATTTTTGGAATAATAAAATGACATTTATTATGTATGTTGAGTTTTGCAGTTAAGCTCAATAATAGTTAAGCTGCGTGTACTTTATTTTTATTTAGCTTGAGGTGTGTGTTGCTAAATAAGTATCTGTTGTCGTCTTCTGTTTTTTTAATCGGATGTTTTATGCCACTAAAATCTTCTTTTGCCGATCCTGCACTGTCACTTAAGCAGCAACTTGGGCAAAAGCTCATGCTCGATTTACGCTATTTTTGCCATCAAGGAAGCAGTGAGCGTTGTAGAACGGCACTCACTGAGCTACCTGATGAACTTGCTAAAGCAATTAGCCGTTATGATATTGGTGGGGTTATTTTATTTTCCGAAAACACCCAAAGCATAGAGCAAATAATTAACCTTAATCAGCAACTGCAACAAGCGGCGTCTCACTCTAAATCAGGCTTACCGCTTTTTATTTCAATTGATCAAGAAGGTGGACGCGTAGCACGACTGCCACGTGATGTGGCCACTTCATTTACCGGTAATATGTCAATTGGCGCCACCTATCCAGAGCATGGCACTTATTTCGCCACCCAAACCGCGAATGTTCTTGCCACGGAGCTTTCAGCATTGGGGATTAATGTAAATTACGCGCCAACCGTTGATGTAAACATGAACCCAGACAATCCTGTCATTAATGTCCGCTCTTTTAGTGAAAACCCAAATGATGTAGCAGTATTAGGTGCCGCACAAGTTAGTGAATTTGAAAAAAATGGCATTATTAGCGCACTAAAGCATTTTCCTGGGCATGGCGACACCAATGTAGATAGTCATACTGGCTTGCCTAAAGTGATGCATTCAAAAGAGGTGATTTACGCACAAGATTTAGCGCCCTTTAAACACATTATTGAGCAGCATAGTCCGGGCATGGTAATGACTGCGCATATTCAATACCCTGAGCTTGATAGCAGTACATTAACCAATGTAGACGGTAAGCAAATGATCAAGCCCGCGACAATGTCGCGTAAAATCATGACCGATATTCTACGTAAAGAACTTAACTATCAAGGTGTGGTGGTAACCGATGCACTTGATATGGCAGGTATTAGTCACTTTTTTAGTCCAACTCAAGCAATTATAAACACCTTTGCCGCTGGGGTTGATATTGCGCTGATGCCAATAGAGATTAGAACGCCAGATGACATTAAAAAGCTCGATGCTCTCATTGAGTCATTAGTCAATGCGGTTAAATCAGAGCAACTAAACGCACAGGAAATTGCGCATTCGGCACAGCGTATAACCTCACTTAAAAGTAAATTTAAATTAAACGCTTTTCCTGATCCCATTAAAGCATTAGCCAATGCTAAGCACATTATTGGTAATAAAGCACATCGCGAATTAGAAGCGTCACTGGCATTAGCGGCGATCACCCAAATAAAAAATAACAACAACACCTTGCCACTTAAGCTTACTGCTGGCCAACACATTCATATTATTATGCCCGATACGCGTAAATGTATGGCCATACAACAAGCCATAATGGCGCTCAGCTCACACGCATTAGTTTATAGCTGTAGCAGTTTACAAGGTTTTGACCCAATCGATGCTCAGCGAAATATAAACCAAGCTGATATTATTATTGCCGGAAATGCCACGCCTAATCAAAGCGCGGTGGAAATTGGCGGGATGGATGATTTAGCCGATAACCCAGACTTTGCCCTCAATAACGCAGAGCAACCTAAAGCACTTGAATCATTACTTAAAATGGCTAACAAGCAACAAATACCCACCGTGTTTATTAGTTTGCGAGCCCCTTATGATATTGCTCAGTTTGGCGATTCTGCCGATGCAGTATTAGCTTCATATGCTTATAATATTGACGTAGACAAAAACGAGCAAGTATCTGGGCCTGCATTTACAGCACTTGCTAAAGTATTACTCGGTCAAGCCCCTGCTAAAGGCAGCTTACCGGTAACTATTAAACAATCAAAGAGCCACTAATATGAAACTCAATTGTGACTTAGGTGAAAGCTTTGGCGCGTGGAAAATGGGGCTTGATGATCAAGTAATGCCGCATATTGATATGGCAAACATTGCCTGTGGTTTTCATGCGGGCGATCCTAGCGTTATGGCCAATACTCTTAAGCTCGCTAAACAGCATAATGTTATGATTGGCGCTCACCCAAGCTACCCCGATAAACAAGGATTTGGCAGACGCTCAATGAACCTGAGTGTGGCCGAGCTCACTCAGTGTTTACACTACCAAATAGCTGCTCTTGATGGTATGGCAAAGGCACAAGGATTAACCCTTCGTTATGTCAAACCCCATGGTGCGCTTTACAACGACATGATGAAACACCAGCCACTACTTAGTGCTGTGATGGGCGCGGTTGCCAGTTACCCTGCTGATCTAAAATTAATGATACTTGCCACGGCCGATGCTAAACACCACCATACAATGGCACGTCACCTTGGACTAACGCTTGTTTTAGAAGCGTTCGCAGACAGGCTATATACAGATCAAGGGCACCTCGTAGCACGAAATATAGCAGGCAGTGTGCATGATAAAGCAGCATTATTGGCACAAGTTAAACAGCTTTTGGCCAGTAACAGTGTGACTACCCAGTCAGGAAAATCGTTAAAACTTAACGCCGATAGTATTTGTGTGCACGGTGATAACGCCCAAGGTGTTGCGCTTATTGAAGACATTAAGGCACTTTGCAGCGCAAGCGTATAACTTCCTCTAAGCTGTAAACCCCCTTTACAGCTTTTACTTTCTTTTATCACCTTCATTCATTGGTAGTTTTAAATACTGGCTTCGTCGCATCTGACTGTTAATTATCCCTCTCCTACCCTATAAATAGAGCAGTGATTTAAAACAGGGATAAATAATGAAAACGCTTTTAGCTATGAGTCTTATACTGGGCAGCAGTCAATTAGCTGTTGCCAATACCGATACATTACAACTTCAAGATATCTTCAATCTTGAATATGCCAACCAAATAGACATAACAGAAGACGGTAAAACCGTGTATTTTGTCCGCAACCGCATGGATATTAAAACCGACCGTAAAGTAGCCAATATTTGGTCTGTTGATTACAGCACAGGGCAACTACAACCATTAACTTCTGGTGTATATATGGATTACTCGCCAGTAGTCTCTCCTGACGGACAGCGACTTGCTTTCATATCAAACCGAGATGGTAGCAACCAAATATATATTAAATGGTTAAAAACAGGGGCTATCGCTAAGGTTAGTAATTTAACTAGCAATCCAAGCTCACTAACTTGGACTCCTGATTCAAACCAGCTGGTGTTTAGTATGTTTGTTCCAATGGCGGCGTCTGCGCCTGTCAGCTTACCTGGAAAACCAAAAGGTGCCACGTGGGCAGAGCCTGCTAAATATATTGACGATGTTTATTATCGTGCCGATGGAGGGGGTTATACTGAAAAAGGGTTTAGTCAATTATTTACACTTGATGCCAATGGCGGTAATGCTCAACAACTCACCAACGATAATTTTAATAATGGTGGGGAAGTCAGCTTTAGTAAAGACGGTAAAACATTGTATTTTTCTGCTAATCGCAATGAAAATAATGAATTGAAGCCCACTAACACTGAGCTCTATCAACTCGATTTAGACTCGCTAGCCATTTTCCCTCTAACTGAGCGTAATGGGCCTGATCAACAACCTAAAGTGTCACCTGATGGCAAATACCTTGCCTATACAGGGTATGACGACAAGCGTACTAATTACGAAAACACCCAACTCTATATTCGCGATTTAAAAACAGGGAATACTCAAAGCCTAACCACCGATTTTGATAGAAGTGTTGGCCAAATTAAGTGGAGCGCGAACTCAAAAGGGCTTTATTTTAGCTATGCCGATGAAGGGCAAACTGCGCTGGCTTATCAACCTCGAAGTGGTAAACGTAAGGTGATTACCGAAAAAATAGGCAGTGTGGCGTTTGGTCGCCCTTATTCTGGTGGTGATTTTGATATTAGTGAAAATGGTGACATTGCGTTTACACTGGCTGATACCCAGCGCCCTGCTGATGTAGCTACAATAAAGAGAGGTACAGTAAAGCGTTTAACCGATTTAAACTCAGATGCACTACAAACTAAACAGCTCGCCAAGGTTGAAGAGTTATGGTTAAAATCAAGCCATGATGAGTTACCAATACAAGGCTGGGTTGCTTACCCGCCGGGTTTTGATAAATCAAAAAAATACCCACTGGTGCTTGAAATTCACGGTGGCCCTGTTGCTAATTATGGCCCGCACTTTAGTGCCGAAGTACAACTATTTGCCGCTAGAGGGAACGTGGTTTTATACATGAACCCACGTGGTAGTGATTCATACGGTAAAGAGTTTGCGCAAACCATCCATCATAATTACCCAAGCAATGATTACGATGATTTAATGACTGGGGTTGATGCGCTTATTGCAAAAGGGTTTATTGATGAATCTAAGTTATTTGTAACCGGTGGCTCTGGCGGCGGTGTATTAACTGCTTGGATTGTAGGTCATACAGATCGCTTTGCTGCAGCTGTTGTTGCCAAACCAGTAATTAATTGGATCAGCTTTGTACTCACTGCCGACTTCTATCCTTTCTTTGCCGATTATTGGTTTCCGGGCAAACCTTGGGATCATATTGAGCATTACATGAAACGCTCACCCATCAGTTATGTTGGCAATGTTAAAACCCCAACCATGTTACTCACGGGTGAGGCAGACTACCGTACGCCTATTTCAGAAACAGAGCAGTTTTATCAAGCCTTAAAATTGCAGGGAGTTGATACTGCGATGGTGCGTATTCCAAACGCCTCACATGGTATTACTGCCCGTCCATCTAACTTAATGACCAAAGTGGCATATATTCAATGGTGGTTTGATAAGCATTCGAAATAAAACGCAGAGTTATGAGTGACGAGCTATATAAGCTCGTTGCTCGAAGCTCACAAGTGTAAACCCCCTTTACAGCAATAATGTAAGTAACCCCTTACATACTCAAACTAAATATCGGACTTAGCTTCAGACTGAGTTGGTAAAAAATCGGTTTATAGAAGAAATAGTGCTGTGAGTTAGTAAAAAATCGGTTTGAGTCACTGTTTATAAGCCCTCAGTTAGTAAAAAAATGTTTTATAAGCTGCAGCAGTTAGTAAAAAATCGGTTTATTACTCTCTCGATACCTGCCTAAAACCTTTAAATTAATCGTTTAAGTGGTCAAATTGTGGGTTAGAAAGACAAATTCCCCTCTTTAATAATAAAAAATGGCCGTTATTAGCATGGTTAGTTAAAATCTGATCTGTATTAAGAGCAGCTAGTTAAATCGTGATCTGCTTTAACTCAGTTAGTTAAACTCTGATCTATATACGGCAAAAACAGTTAATTTATCGTGCTTATACGTGTTAAAGCGTAACCAGACTATCAAGCCCTCCAGCCGAGCATAAACATCCTTTAAATTTTATTTACACTTTTAACCTGCATTGCATTGAAAAATCTCACTAACCAAATGGCTAGTAAAATACTGATCTATTAAATTTTGCCTTTATGCAAGCATAAAAAAAGGGCCTTGCGGCCCTTAAGTAACACTATCTAGTTGAATTAAAATTGGTTCATGGTGTTAGCTTCACCACCGGCTTTAAGTGCATTCTCACCTGAGAAGTACTCTTTGTGTGTATCGCCAATGTTTGAGCCTGCAAGGTCTTGGTGTTTAACAGACGCTTGCTCACGACGGATTTCTTGACGCTGTACATCACGTACATAAGCCAGCATACCTAAGTCACCAAAGTAACCTTCAGATAGAATATCTGTGCTTAATGCTGCTGTGTGGTACGTTGGTAACGTGATTAGGTGGTGGAAAATACCCGCTTCACGTGCACCATCGCGTTGGAAGTTTTGTACTAATAAGTCAGCGGCTGCTGCAAGCTCTGTTGCATCCATTTCTGGAGCCATAAGCGCTTTGTTATCATCAAGACTTGGGTAAGCGCTCAGGTCACGACCTTCTTCCTGCCATTCTTGGTATACTTGCTCACGGAACTTCAGCGTCCAGTTGAACGATGGTGAGTTGTTGTATACTAATTTAGCATCTGGTACTTGCTCTTTTACGCGATTAACGAGTTCAGCAATTTGTTTTACATGTGGTTTTTCTGTTTCAATCCACAGTAAATCCGCACCTGACTGTAGGCTCGTTACACAATCTAGTACTACACGGTCTTTTTCAGTGCCTTCGCGGAACTGGTATAAACCATTGTCTAGGCGTGTTGGCTTACAAAGCTGACCATTAAGCTTCATTGCTGTTTCGCCTTCATTTAAGTCATCAACACTGTTTACTGGGGTTGTTTCTAAAAATGCATTGTATTGGCTTGCTAAGTCACCTGGTTTTTTTGAAACCGGTACTTTTTGCGTAAGGCTTGCACCTAGTGAATCGGTACGCGCAACGATAATACCGTTATCAATACCTAGCTCTAGGAACGCGTAACGCACTGCATTAATTTTTGCTAAAAAGTCTTCATGTGGAACCGTCACTTTACCTGCTTGGTGACCACATTGCTTAGCATCTGATACTTGGTTTTCGATTTGGATAGCACATGCACCCGCTTCAATCATCTTTTTAGCTAGTAGGTAAGTTGCTTCTTCGTTACCAAAACCGGCATCAATGTCAGCAATAATTGGTACAACGTGCGTTTCAAAGTTATCAATTTTGTTAAGTACTGCTTGAACGTCGCCGCCGTTTGCTTTTGCGTCGTCTAGTTCATTAAATAAGTGGTCAAGTTCACGTGCATCCGCTTGCTTTAAGAAGGTATAGATTTCTTCGATAAGTGCCGGTACTGATGTTTTTTCATGCATACTTTGATCTGGAAGAGGACCAAACTCAGAGCGAAGCGCTGCAACCATCCAACCGCTTAGGTACACGTAACTGCGCTTAGTTGTTTTTTGATGGCGCTTAATTGCCATCATCATTTGTTGGGCAGTAAAACCATGCCAACAACCTAAAGACTGTGTGTACTGGCTTGTGTCTTTATCGTATGCAGCCATGTCTTCACGCATGATGTCTGCTGTAAATTGTGCAATATCAACACCAGAGCGAAAACGATTTTGTAAACGCATACGTGTTGCGTATTCAGGATTAATTGTTTTCCATGCACTGCCTTGTGATTGGCATAATGTTGCTAGTGTATCTGTTTCGCCTTGATATGTTGTCATAATAAAGTCCTTCGAACGGGTATTAATATTTATTGTTGAGAGAGTGACTACATCACGTTAGCTCTGTAGCGCTTAATTAAACATTAGGCTTATTTTTTAGATTTAGTAAATTTATAGTTTTTATTGCGGCTATACATACAGTGAATGACTAAAAAGCATTCAAAGCCACTTTTTTGCGATATGGTAGGTGTACGCATATAAAAAATTGCACACTGTCGGACCGTTTAAGGATATTAATTATGAGCCACACTCTCACCCATTCAGGACTCAGCGTTGATAAGCAACTTGCTGAATTTGTTAAAAAACAATTATTACCTGGTACCCATCTTGATGAACACCAGTTTTGGAAAAGCTTTGCCCACATAGTGCAAACACTTACACCATTGAACAAATCACTACTGGCTAAGCGTGAACAGCTACAAAAGCAAATTGATGACTACCACCTTGCAAATAAAAATGCTGACCAAGCTCAGTATCAAGCGTTTTTAAAAGATATTGGCTACCTAGTTGATGAGCCTGAAAATTTTAGTATTGAAACTCAAAATGTAGAGCCAGAAATAGCGTTGACTGCAGGGCCACAGCTAGTAGTGCCGGTTAGTAATGCACGCTTTGCACTTAATGCAGCTAATGCACGTTGGGGGTCGTTGTACGATGCTTTATATGGAACCGATGTATTAAGCGAAGACGACGGCGCCGAAAAAGGCAGCCAATACAACCCTGTTCGTGGCTTTAAAGTAATGGCTTACGCAAGGCAGTTTTTAGACAAAGCATTACCGCTTGAAAATGGCTCGCATATTGAAAGTACTAACTATTCTATTGTTGACGGCGCCCTTGCTATTACCCTGCGCGACAGTTCGCACACCACACTTAAAAACCCTGAGCAACTGATTGGCTATCAAGGTGAAGCACAAAACCCGAGTGTTATTTTACTTAAAAACAATGGATTGCATATTGAGCTGCAAATAGACCATCACCACCCTATTGGTCAAGCTGATAAAGCAGGGTTAAAAGATGTGGTGCTAGAAGCCGCACTAACAACCATTATGGACTGTGAAGACTCGGTTGCCGCAGTGGATGCAGAAGATAAAGTACAAGTTTACAAAAACTGGCTTGGTTTAATGCAAGGCAACTTGGTTGAAACGTTTAGAAAAGGCGACAAAATGGTCGACCGCACGTTACAAGCTGACCGACAATATACAGGTCTTGATGGCCAAAAAATGACCCTCAAAGGGCGCAGTATGATGTTTGTGCGTAACGTGGGACATTTAATGACAAATCCAGCCATTACCGATGTAAGCGGCAATGATGTGTTTGAAGGCATTATGGATGCCATGTTCACCGCAACAGCTGCTTTGCACGATTTAAACACTAAAAACACGATTAAAAATTCAACCGCGCAAAGTATTAATATTGTAAAACCGAAAATGCATGGCCCTGATGAAGTCGCCTTTGCTAATACCTTGTTTGGTATGGTTGAAGAGGCGCTGAGCTTGCCTAAAAACACCCTTAAAATGGGTATTATGGATGAAGAACGTCGTACATCAGCCAACTTAAAAGCATGTATTCATGCAGCAAAAGAGCGTGTTGTGTTTATTAACACTGGCTTTTTAGACCGCACTGGCGATGAAATTCATACCTCAATGCAAGCGGGTGTTGTGCTGCCGAAAGCGGCTATTAAAGCACAGCCTTGGATCAGCGCTTACGAAGATCGCAACGTTGATATTGGCCTAGCCTGTGGCTTAAGCCATAAAGCGCAAATTGGTAAAGGTATGTGGGCAATGCCAGATAAAATGGCAATGATGATGGAGCAAAAAATAGCGCACCCTCAATCTGGCGCAAATACCGCTTGGGTGCCCTCCCCTACTGCCGCCACATTACACGCAATGCATTATCATGATGTTGATGTATTTAGCCTGCAGCAAAGCATTGCCACGCGTCAAATAGCAAGCCTAGAGAGCTTACTTACACCGCCGCTCATGCCAAACCCTGAAACGCTATCAAAAGAAGATATTCAAAGCGAGCTTGAAAACAACGCGCAAGGTATTTTAGGCTACGTAGTACGTTGGATTGACCAAGGAATAGGCTGCTCTAAAGTGCCTGACATTAATCATATTGGTTTAATGGAAGACAGAGCCACCTTACGTATTTCAAGCCAACATATCGCCAACTGGCTACATCATGGTGTATGTAGCAAAGAGCAAGTACAAAAAGTGATGGCAAAAATGGCTAAGGTTGTTGATGGCCAAAACGAGCATGACAGCCTTTACACGCCAATGGCAACTAATGAGCAGACATTAGCTAAAAGTATTGCGTATCAAGCTGCTTTAGCACTGGTATTTGAAGGGGTTAGTCAACCGAGCGGTTACACAGAGCCGCTACTACACAGCTACCGCTTGAAATATAAAGCACAGCACTAACTTAAAACTTAACCTAAAAATAAAAAAATCAGCTTTACTAGGGTCTGTTGACCTTTCAAGGTTAAATTTACAGCAGTCTGTTTGGTATTTAGACAAGGCAGAGCCTATCTATACCCAAATTACCTTAATCTGCGAGTTTCAGTTGGAATTAAAAGCTATTTTGACAAGGCATTGATTGAAAATAATGGTTATTCCCTTGTTAAAATCAATAACGCAGCATAAATAGCTTTTAAACCAACCCGTAGGGCGTTTCACAGGAACTTACTCCCTTCGTTGTTCCTTTTTAAAAGGGAGGACCATTATTGCAAAGGGAACGCCTTGATATTAAGTCCCTGTGAAACGCTGAATTCTGTATATTAAGGCAATTTGGGTATAATGTGGTTATTCCCCATAAATAGGCGATAACGCAGCATCAATGCCAAACAGGCGCTGCCCTTCGGGTTCTGCCTAGGGGCGATTTACTCTTTGTTGCCTACATGGATGTAGGTAAGGGGCGTGAGCAGGACGCGGAAGCTTTGCTCGGTTTTTACTTAGCCCACTAGGTTACAAACCTCGCGCCGCGATTAAACCGCCCCTAGTTTGAACAAATTTTAATCCGCAAAGGTCAACAGACCCTAAGCTAATTTTTTATAACGCTAGTGAATAATCACTATTCAGATCGCTACGAATTAATTTTTAATGGTCGCGTTGTGATAAACATTTTGTACGTCATCGCAATCTTCAAGCATATTGATAAATTTATCAAAGTTGGCAATAACTTCTTCGTCAGTAATTTCAACATGTACTTGTGGCACAAAGGTAATTTCATCAACTTCAAAGTTAATGCCTTCAAATGCCTCTTCCAGTGCCGTTTTAGCTTTAAAATACTCAGTATGCGGTGCAAACACCGATACCTTGCCATCTTCGGCTTCTACATCGGTTACATCAACGTCAGCCATCATGAGGGCTTCTAACACAACTTCGTCGTCATCGCCCGCAAATCCTAAAACAGCAAGGTGATCAAACATATGTGCAACACACCCAGGCGTACCTATTTTTGAATCTGTTTTAGTAAACGGTAAACGTACATCTTTAATTGTGCGGTTTGGGTTGTCGGTTAAACAGTCAACAATCACCATACAATTACCAGGGCCGTAACCCTCGTAACGGGCTGAAGAGTAATCTTCCCCTGCCCCGCCGGCTGCTTTTTCAATTGCTTTTTCGATTACGTGCGCAGGAACTTGGTCTTTTTTTGCTTTTTCAATTAAGCGGCGCAATGTTTGATTTACATCGGGATCGGGTTCACCACTTTTGGCTGCAACGTAAATTTCTTTACCGTACTTCGAATTTACTTTAGTTTTTGCGTTGGCTGTTTTAGCCATCGAACTTTTGCGGACTTCAAATGCTCTGCCCATCTTGTGCCTCTATTGAATACATTTGGTTTGCGATATTTTACCAATTCAAACCGTATTGGGCTAGTGGTTCAACATGCTATGCTGTGCAAAAGCAGCTGGGTATTAATTTAAATAATACCCATTATGTTATTAAACAAATAAAACAAAGCTCAATTTAACATAACTCAACTTTTTTCAGCGTAATTGTCAATTAATGACACCAACTCATCAAATGCATGAATAACAAAATCGGCTTGTTCGGCATACCCGGGGGTCACATCAGGTGCATACAAACAGGCACGCATATTAGCATTGTGCGCCGCTTGTATGTCGTATAAATAATCACCAACATAAATCACATTATCAACCGGCATTTCCCATTGAGTTGCAACCGTTAATAAAGCGCTCGGATCGGGTTTTGCTGGTGCGTCTGTTCGGGTGAGTACTGTTTCTATTGGTAGCGGGTTATTCTGTAACTTTAATGTCGCCGCCTTATCAAAATTACGTGTAACAATGGCCATAGGTATGTTTTTAGCTTGTAGCGCTTTAACAGCCTCTACAACGCCAGGTAGAAGCTTAGCCGATTGCGCATCTAACAACTCATGCTGATGCACTATATTCATTGCTTCTTCACGCATATAGGGGGAAGGCAGTTGTTCTATGTAATCGAGTAAGTCTTGCTCTGCAGGGCAACCTACTTGGGCTTTTATCAATGAAAAGTTTAATTCTGAAGATACTAAAGTTCCGTCTAAATCAAAAATAACACCTTTGATTGCCTCAATTTGCGTTTTCATTTCATTCCTTGCGCTAAATAATTAGCTCAGTATGCTAGGTTTGGCTTAGGTTATCTAAACCTTTAATAAAAAGTATATCAATAAACATATAAAAAACAGCTCAGTCCATTGAAATTTAATTATAGCTCATTTGATAACGTAATAGTTTGGGTTTGTATAACTGGTATAGTAAAGACTTTACGATGCAATTAATTAACTCGATCAGCTATAAAGGAAAGTGCGCACCCTCTAAAGGTGCGCAATAATAGTGGTTATTTCGGCTCAAATTTCGCTTCAAGCCAGGTATCGTCTTGGCTAAAGTTTAAGGTTTTTATCTGTCCTCGCCCTTCAACATTCACCATATTCACTTGTGCAGGCCACAAATCACGCAGTGCACCATGACTCATTCTAATGCCCTCAATCTCATCGGGAATAGCAGCTTCTTGGTACACCCAAAAAAACTTACCATCCACTTGTGCACCTACATAATTAAGGGTGAGGGGCTCACCGCTCAAGGTTTGTAAGGCAACATGAGATTCAACATACTTGGCAAAGCGTTTTTGGTCACGCTTGTTACTCATAATATCCACTTTGCCTTTAAACAAGTTACCAACAGCATGCTCTGTGTCATGTAAATAAAAACGATGCATCAATTCAATGTTGTGCGTACGCTGATTAAATAACACCGTTGTAACGGATGATTTTAATTGATGCGCCATACTTGGCGCAGCAATTAAAAAACAAACAATAATAAGCAAAAAGCGCATTATTATTGGTCCTCGTCGTTATTTTTTTCGTCTTTTGGCTCGTCTTTTTTCAGCTCTGTTTTGATATCTTGCATAATATCACGGCTTACTTTTGCCTTGCTCTTTTCACGTTTATACACTTCAATACGCGAAGGAATAATACGACGTGGGTAGTGGTTATTTTCTACATCAACATCCGCTGTTTCCCAGCCTGGATCAACCGTTACTGAGGTAAGCGGTTTGTTTTTGTCGGTAATAATCAGCTTTTGTACGTTTTTGTGATTACGACGCCAAATTTCTGCAGGAATATAACGTTCCTCTTTAGTGCCATCTTCATACGTTAGCTCTAAAAGAATTGGCATCACTAAGCCACCGAGGTTTGAAAACTCCATCACGTAGTAGTTTTTGTCTTCTTCAAGCGCGCGATCAAGTGTTTTACGCTCCCACGGCTTTAAGCCTTTTAAAAACTTTTTGTACGTATTACGCTCTTTGTTTGTAACGGTAAAGCGATCGTTTTCGTCATAAAAATCTGTCACATCTGGATTTTGTTCAACCCACGTTTGTTTACCTTCAGCGCGATTACGCTCAACAAATAATGAACTTGGCTTATTCGCTTCAATATCACGTAAACGTTTAAAGTCGATATCTGGATTTTTGGTGTCTAAACGTAATTGATATACTTTATCAAGCGAGATATCAACATGGTCTGTGGTGTAGAACCAACCACGCCAGAACCAATCTAAATCAACACCTGAGGCTTCTTCCATAGTACGGAAAAAATCAGCGGGAGTAGGGCGTTTATACTTCCAGCGCTGAGCGTACTCTTTAAAGGCAAAATCAAATAATTCACGCCCTAAAATCACTTCACGTAAAATATTTAATGCCGCAGCAGGTTTAGTATAGGCATTAGGGCCTAAACGTAGCACGCTGTCTGATTGCGTCATGATAGGCACTTGAGTCTCTGACTTCATGTAAGCAACAATGTCACGTGGTTCAACGCCCCATGGAATCGTTGGATCCCATTCACGCCCAGCAACACCGTCTAAAAAGCTATTTAAGCCTTCATCCATCCAAGTCCATTGGCGCTCATCTGAATTTACAATCATTGGGAAGTAGATATGACCTACCTCATGGATAACAACACCAATTAAAAAGCGTTTTTCTGCTTGAGAGTAAGTGCGTGTACCATCGTCTTGTAAATCTGTACGTGGGCCATTAAAAGTGATCATTGGGTATTCCATACCCCCTACAGGGCCATTAACTGACTGCGCAGTTGGGTATGGGTAATCAAATGAATACTGTGAATACACTTCCATCGTGTGTACAACCGCTTCAGTTGAGTATTTCTTCCATAAGTCGCCACCTTCTTTAGGGAAGAACGACATCGCCATAACGAGTGGTTGTTCATCACCACCTTGCTGGTAACCTTTAGCATCCCACATAAATTTACGTGATGATGCCCAAGCAAAGTCACGAACATTTTCTGCTTTAAAATGCCATGTTTTTGTTTTGTCTGTACCGGCTTTTTCGTTTTCGAGCGCTTCTTCTTCGGTAACAACAAACACAGGGCGTTTTGCTGTTTCAGCTTCTTTTAAACGCTTGCGCTGAGTGCTGGTCAATACCGAGCTTGGGTTATCAAGCTTACCAGTTGCCGATACAATATGATCCGCAGGAACCGTAATTTCAACATCGTAGTCACCAAACTCTAAAGTGAACTCACCACTACCTAAAAACGGTTTGTTTGTCCATGCTTCGTAATCGGTGTAAGCCGCTAAGCGAGGAAACCACTGTGCAACCAAGAAAATATCGTTACCGTCTTCTTCAAAATGCTCGTAACCTGCACGTGCGCCTACCGCGTCTTCTTCAACGAGGTTAAACGCAAAGTCCATACTAAACTCAACATCCTTACCGGGTTTAAGTGGGGTATTTAAATCAATGCGCATTAAGGTATCAACCACAGTCACGCGCAGTGCTTTACCATCTTCATCTTTAACATTGCTAATGGTGTAACCCAGTTCATTATCGTCCATAAATTGCTGACGACGTAAATCACCTAAGCTTAACTTAGCAGGCTTTGCATCTGGCTCGTTCTGTAGGGTACTTTTAAATGTTTGCGTGGTTTCTGCAATTGAGTCATTTTTAAAAATATTTTGATCAAGCTGAAGCCATAAATACTTTAATGTATGCGGAGAGTTATTTTTATATTCAATTGTTTGACTCCCCGTTAAGCGACGCTTTTGCTCATCAAGCTTTACATCAATATCGTAATCAACGCGTTGTTGCCAATAATTTTCAGCAGGGGCACCTGCTGCACTGCGGTAAACATTAGGCGTAGGTAAAGCTTCATCTAGTTGACGAAACTTATCAACATAACTGCCTTTAGTTTGCTCAACAGATGAGGCAAGCACAGTGCTTGCCATTGCCAAAGGCAATACAAACGCGCTCAGTGTAAATAAATTTTTCTTCATTGTTAATCCTGATCGATTTTAGTAACGCTACTGTGACAAATTTACAGCTTAGCTTCAATAAAATAGCGATAAAACCCTGCTTTTATAGGGTGATATTCCCCACCTTTTTGTAAATACAATAAATAGCGTTTTATACAACAAAAAAGAACGGACATTTCGTCAGAAATTGAATAAAAAAACAAAGGCAATTAATACGCCAAACAAAACTGTAAAGGGGGTTTACAAAACACACTGGCTATCACTAAAAGTAGAGATAAAAGCAAAAAACACAGCTATTTTCATTAAAAAAGCTAAATAACGCAGTTTTAGGTTGATCTTTACTATGGTTTGTAATTAGAATCGCCCACTTTTTTAATTTGAGAGCATTTTTTTAGCGTTTCTCTCAAATATTTTTTGTTCTAACTAGTCGTAACAAGTGTGGTGAGTTTATGGATTTTTATGTCCTAAAAAAGCAGCAAAAACTAATTGCAATACCAGCAGACGTGCAAAATTGTAAGCAGTATATAAACTCGGGTTATCTGTATATTGATAAAGTCGCTGCTTGTAATGAAACTAATGCACTGCAAGTATTACAAGCTAAAAAAGCCAAAGCATTAAAGTGGCCTTTAACAATCGCGCTCGCTGCTTTGCCCGTTATTTTTATAGCTTGGTATACTTTAACCTAAAGCGATACTTGCATCTTTAATTGCCTTGGGTATATTGGCGCTCTTATGGTTTTTTAAGAGCGCAAAATGAAAGTTCTTCACACTTCAGACTGGCACCTAGGTCAGCAATTTTATGAACATGATCGCCGTCATGAACACCATGCTTTTTTCTCTTGGCTGTTAACCACCCTCGTTAACCAACAAATCGATTTATTGCTTGTTGCAGGTGACATTTATCATACTGCCACACCGAGTGCTAGCGCCGAAAACCAACTCTATCAATTTATAAAAAACGCCAAAGCCCAGTGCCCACAATTACACGTTGTTATTATTGCGGGTAATCATGACTCCGCTAATCGTATTTTGGCTGCACAACCCTTATTAGCCCAGTTTGATACTCATGTGGTAGGGCGGTTTGATCCTGCTAAACCCAGTGACGTTGTAATAACGATTAATAACGATGATAAACGCGCTGTGGTACTCGCTATGCCTTTTTTACGCACCAGTGACATAAGCACGCTTAGCCAAACCGAAAATGGCCCCAGTTACGCACAGGGCGTTGCAAAAGCCTATGAACTTGCTCTTGAACATGCGCTAACACTTAACGCTGAAAATACGCCTTTAATTGTTATGGGTCATTTGCATGCAAAAGGCGGTAATATTTCCGGTGACTCTGAACGTAATTTGGTCATTGGCGGTGAAGAAGCTATTTCAGCGTCGGTATTTGGTAAGCAAGCCAATTACGTCGCACTAGGCCACTTACATAAAGCACAACTAGTAGCTAAAAATGAGCAAATACGTTACAGCGGCACGCCTATTCCAATGTCGTTTTCAGAGAGAAAGTATACCCATCAAGTAAATGTGGTTGAATTTAGCGAGCAAAAAAACCAACCGTTAAACACCACTGTAAACCCCCTTTACATTCCGCGCTTAGCTGAAGTCATTGTACTTCCTGAAGGAGAATGTGTGCCTTTAGCGCAGCTGTGTGAGCAAATAAAAGCACTCGATACAGAGCAATACGACATTGCTCCTTACTTGCGAGTAAAACTTAAATCAAGTGATATCGATACCACCTTTCGAGAACAAATCGAGCAAGCACTTAAAGGAAAACAGGTTAATTTTTGTGGCATAGAGCGAGTTCGTGACCAGCAAATGAGTAATTCCTCAGAAACGGTATTTGAAGATTTAAGTTTTGTGGAAATGCTCAACCCAATTAGCTTACTCGAACAAGCATTTAATAATGATAAAGATATGGCCGCAGCGACCGTGCCCAATGAATTAAAAGCACTGTTAACCAACGTAATTGAAGAACTTGAACAGGAGCAACTGCTATGAAAATAACGGCTGTTCGTATTCATAATTTAGCCTCTATTGCCGATGCCGAAATCGACTTTTTAGCCTCACCACTCAAAGACGCAGGCCTCTTTGCCATTACAGGTGACACCGGCGCAGGAAAAAGCACCGTACTCGATGCTATCTGCTTAGCACTTTATACTAAAACTGCGCGTTTGAAAGGCGATAAAGGTAACCTAATTGATTTTAATGGCGATAACATTAAGCTTAACGATGCCCGCAATTTATTGCGCCGTGGCAAATGGGAAGGGTACGCCGAAGTAGATTTTAGTGGCCAAGACCAACAGCTTTACAGAGCACGTTATAGTATTCAACGTACGCATAAAAAAGTAACCGGCAAACTTAAAGTGGCCGAACATACTTTACATAGCCTACCCGATGAAACCTTAATTGCTGACAAAAGTGGCACCTTAAAAGCCATAGAAAATAAAATAGGTTTGACCTTTGAGCAGTTCTCGCGTGCGGTGTTACTAGCACAACATGAGTTTGCCGCCTTTTTAAAAGCCACTGGCGATGAGCGCGCGCAGCTTTTAGAGTGCCTGACTGGCACCGATAAATTTAGTCGAATAGGGCAGCGTATATTTGAGCGCAACAAAGCTATTAAAGATAAATTTGAATTACTAACGGCAAGTTTAGCCAGTTATACGTTATTGTCTGACGATGAGCTGAGTGAAAAACAACAAACGCTGGCTGATTTAAAACAACAAATTGAACACACTAAAACAACTTTAGCAACGACAGAGCAAGGCGTTAATTGGTATAAGCAAGCACATAGCTTGGAGCTGACATTAAAAAATGCTCAGCAAAACGAGCAACAAGCACATGCCGCACTCAATGCTGTTAAAGCGCAAACGGAGCAAGCGAAACAAGCGCAAAGTGCGCTTGAAATTAAAGATAACCGCCAGCGCTGTGAAAGCTTAACAGCACAAAATAGCCAGTTAAATACACAAATAAAACAATTAAACGAGCTTGATCACAACTCGCTGATCACCGAGCAAGCAAGTAACGTTAAAAAACAGCAAAACGAATTAGATACAGCAAAACAACAAAAGCTAACAGCAGAGCCTCTGATTGCAAAAGCGCGAGAGCTCGACAGCCAATTAGCAATATATAACCAAACTATAAAAAGTCTGACTCAACAAAGCGCCAAAGAGCAGCAACAATTAAGTGATTTACAACAGCAGCTACAACAAAACAAAATAAGTGCAGAGCAAGCCACAACTCAAATCACAGGGCATCAGCACTGGTTGAACGAGCAGAGTCAATTAAAGCCATTGGCAACTGATTGGAACTATTTTCATCATAGTTTTAAGCAGTTTTTTAATACTCAGACACAACTAAAAACAACCCAGCAGCAAGCTCAGGCTCACGCAGAGCAACAAACAATACTCACAGCAAAACTTAGCGAGCAAAATAAACAACTCGAACAAGCAGAGCAAACGCTTACAACGCAGCAGCAAAGCCTAAATAAGCTAAACCAGCAGCACGCTCAATTTAACATTGAACAATGCGACGTTAAGCTTAAAAACATTGATTATTTAAAAGATCAGCGCACACGCTATAAGCAGTTTAACCAAGAATTAAAACACACGGTGCAACAGCAACGTGATGTGGCAGAAAAGCTCAGCCACAGTGAACACTCTAAAACTACGCTGCTTACGCATTTAACCAGCAAAGAGCAGGCACTTAAACACGCAGAGCAAGCGCTTAATCAAGCGAGGCTTCGTGCCAGTGAGCATGTTGAGCATTTACGCGCACAACTGGTTCCAAATGAGTCGTGTGCCGTTTGTGGGGCTACAGAGCACCCGTTCGCGAGCAATCAAAGCCAACCTTTTACAAACCTAATAACCGACTTTGAAAATGCATATAATAACGAAAAGCAGCAACACCAAGATGCTCAAACACAGCTTCATCAGCACCAAACACAACACGCGGTTTTGGTGGCAGAGCATGCTCAGTACAGCCAAGCCATTAGTGATGCACAAGCCAAAATGCTGGAAATTAAAAATACCATGCAAGCGGCTAAAACCGAGCTTAATGAGTTAACAGTTGAGCAGCTTGATGAAACTTATAAGCAATTAAGTGAACAAAAAACACAGTATTTTTCGGCGCAAAAACAGCTCAGTAATTTGCAAGAAACTGTTAACCAGCTGCAAAGCACAGTTAAAAAAGAACAAGCGACACAGCAACAATTAAATACACAGCATGTTGAGCTGAGCAATCAGCAATCTCAGCTTAATAACAAATGCGATGAACTAGCAACTCAAAGCGAAGCGCTTATAAAAGAGCTCAATTTACATTTTAAACACAGTGATTTTTGGCACGCATTGCAAGCAGGCTCGTTACCGCTTAGCGATTTAGCTCAGCAGGTAGAACAATATCAGCAAATCCAAGCACAGCTTGAACAAAGTCAAAAACAATTCGACAGCGCCAATGTACAGTTACAACAACTAACACCGCTTATAACCAAAGCAGAGCAGCGAGTTAACACGCTCAATGAAGAATTAACTCAAACACAGCAACAGCACAATAATACGCAGCAACAGCGCTTAGCCTTGTTTGATAACCAAACTATTAGCGCCGATGACTACCAAGCTAAACTGTCAGCACAGCTAGAGCACTGCCAAAACCAATTAAGTGCCAGCCAACAAGCACACGACAGTGCCGTAAAACAGCGCGATGAACACGCCATCACGCTTAAAAACCTTGAGCATCGTCTGGCAGATAACCACCAAGAGTTAGTGATGCTTGAAACGCGTTACAACGACTGGTTTAAAGAATTTAACATCCTTCATGGCGATATCAGTCATGAGCAAGTCACATTTTTACTAACTATCAGCAACGACGATATTAAAACTCAGTTAAAACAAGGCGAGCAACTATCGCAAGCAGTCGTTGATGCCAGTGCCGCGTTAAAGCAACAGCAACAAGCTAATGAACAGCATCAACAAAATAATCAGCCAACGCAAAGCGAAGCACAGCTAATTGAGCAACAAAACCACTTAAATACCCAGCAAACACAATTGCAAAATAGCTTACTCACCATCAACACCGCGATTGAGCAGCACAACCAAAATGCAAAAGCGCTTGAGGGCAAACAAGCTGAACTGAGCCAGCTCAAGCAACAGGTTGACCAATGGCATTTACTTAATAAAGTACTAGGTGATGCCACAGGTAAAACAATGCGTAATTTAGCGCAAACACAAACACTCAAAATATTGCTGCATTATGCTAATAGCCATTTAAAAACCCTTAACAAGCGTTATGAGCTCACTGCAATTGCTGAGTCACTTGATATAGCCATTATCGACCGCGATATGGCCGATGAACAACGCTCGGTCAATACGCTATCTGGCGGTGAATCGTTTTTAGTGTCGTTGGCATTAGCACTGGGACTTGCCTCACTATCTTCGAACAAAGTGCAAATTAACTCGTTATTTGTTGACGAGGGCTTTGGAACACTAGATAGTGAAACACTCAGTATTGCCATGGACGCGCTAGATTCATTGCAAGCGCAAGGTAGAAAGGTCGGTGTAATTTCACATGTAAGTGAAATGAGCGAACGCGTTGCTACGCAAATTCATGTCGCTAAAAAACCGGGTGGATACTCCACCATAAACGTAATTTAAGGAGACAGCATGCCCACTTTCAAAGGCGAAGAAGCACAAGAATATGATAACCGCATTACCCGTTTAGTCCCAGGCTATGAGCTACTTCATCAACTAACCAATGCACAACTGCAAACCACGTTAAGCGACGATGCACACATTTTAGTGATTGGTGCCGGCACAGGTAAGGAAGTATTAGCATTAGCACAAATAAATCCTAAATGGCAGTTTACTGCCCAAGACACCTCCAGTGATATGCTCGATATTGCAAAACAGCGCTTTGCAGAGCAAGGTATTGATAGCCGTGTCACTATTGAATGTAGCCCAGTTGATAAAGTAAAAGCGAAAGCAGACGCCGTATTATGTTTACTGGTGATGCATTTTGTAGAAGATAACGGCGACAAAAAACAAATTCTTAAAAGCATTAAAACTAACCTTAAAAAAGGAGCGAATCTTTACATTGCTGATTTAATGCGCCCAGAAACAACATTTGAGCGTGAGTCACAATTAAACACCTGTGCTCAATTAGGCTTAACTGAAGCTGGCAAAACTCAAATGGGGCATAACCTCGAAAGAGAGTTTTACCCCCTAGATCGTATGCGCTTTAGTGAACTACTGAATGAATGTGGATTTGGTATTCCAAAGCTTTATTTTAAAGCACTTGGCTTTAGCGGTTACGTTGTATAAATTTTTGTCAAAAAAAAAGCTAATATCATAATGATATTAGCTTTATTGCTTAACACTAGTTTAAGCGGAGTGAGTGCGCTTTAAAGCCCACTCCTTCTATAATTAGATGCAAACGATGTTTTCAGCTTGCGGGCCTTTTTGACCTTGAGTAACAGTAAACTGTACACGTTGGCCTTCAGCTAGCGTTTTAAAACCGTCGCCAGAGATAGCACTGAAATGTGCGAAAACGTCTGCGCCAGATTCTTGCTCGATAAAACCAAAACCTTTTGCTTCGTTAAACCATTTTACTGAACCAGTAGTTGTATTAGACATAATATGTATCCTAAAAATTAATTAAAGTGTGCCTGAAAAGAGGCGATTGAGCCGAAAAAATAGTTAACTTGAGGATATCGCGTAGGATTATTACTAAAACAACGGGGTACTAACAAATAAAACAAAACTTCTTTCAAACTTATAAATATTGATGGGTTAACACTAACCCATCAATTAAAACTATTTAGATGCAAACGATGTTTTCAGCTTGCGGGCCTTTTTGACCTTGCGTTACAGTAAACTGTACTTTTTGGCCTTCGGCTAATGTTTTGAAACCGTCGCCAGAGATAGCACTGAAATGTGCGAAAACGTCTGCGCCAGATTCTTGCTCAATAAAACCAAAACCTTTTGCTTCATTGAAAAATTTTACTGTACCAGTAGTTGTATTAGACATAATAATATCCTAAAAAAATAATAAAAAATTTGCCTTAAAATAGGCGTTTAACAGGAAGAAAACAAACATTTAACTTGAGGATATCGCGAAGGATTATTACTAATAACAACGAGGTACTTACAAATAAACAGGGCTTTCTATCAACCCGATGGCAAGCAGAATAACAGCAATACACTTTATAACAAGCTTTATTTACACTTTATTTTTACCTATTTAGGCAAAGCCCGCTGCCATAGGCTTTGCAGCGTCATCGCCTTAACTTTTTAAAGTTCGTGTAAAACATAACCTGTTAAAAGTGCAAGTTACGCGCTCTTACAATATCTTTCATCACAATGGTTGAGGTTAAACGTTGTACACCCGGTAAGGCTGATAGCTTGTCATCGTAGAGTTGCTGAAACGCGGCTAAATCTTTAGTAACGACGTGTAATAAGTAATCAGGGGTGCCAAATAAGCGTTGTGCATTGGTGATCTGAGGAATAGCATCCACCGCTTGCTCTAATTTGCTTAACGACGCTTTATCACCTTCTTTAATAGTAATAAATACTAACGCAGAAAAGTTTAAACCCACTTTTTCAGGTGATATTTCAGTTCTGTAGCCAACAATTGCTTTGCTTTTCTCAAGCTCTTTTACACGACGATGACAAGGTGACACGCTTAGCCCAACACGATCAGCCAATTCAGAAAGGGTGAGCCTGCCATCAACTTGCAACTCAGCAAGAATTTTCCTATCTATGGTATCCATAGTTGATTATTTCCTAAAATGAACGCTTATGTCAGTAAAATACAGTAACTTTTACTCATCAGAAAGAAATAAAATAGCAGCTCACTTATTTTGGGTTTTAGCGCATGGATACGTATGGATATTAATATTATTTTTTCTTTTTGGCTGGTATCAATCTTGTTTGTACTTACCCCCGGTGCCGATTGGGCTTATACAATCAGTGCAGGTATAGCGGGTGATAAAATCATTCCTGCAGTAGCGGGGTTAATACTTGGGCATTTAATGGCCAGTTTAATAGTGGTGGTAGGTTTAGGCGCGTTATTAGCATCGCATGCCATGTTTATAAAGCTGTTAACCTTATTTGGTGCTTTGTACATAATTTGGATTGCCGTATCACTGTACCGATTTCCTCCAATGCCTGCAGCCTATAACGATGGCCAAGAACACACCTCAGATACGCCTCTAAAGTGGGTGAGAAAGGGCTTTATAATTAGTGGCTTGAATCCCAAAGTGATGCTGTTATTTTTAGCCTTATTGCCGCAGTTTGTTTTACCAACACTGTCATTTTCTATTACTGAACAATTGCTGGTACTTAGCATTATTCATTTAGTTGGCTGTGCGCTGGTATATTGGTTAATAGGGGTAAGTGCCAGAAAAATCCTCAGCAATAATCCGGCGCTCTCACTAAAATTTGGCCGTGCATCGGCCTGCATCCTATTTATTTTGGGCTCGCTCATGCTAGTTGATAGCGCTAACACACTGAGCGTAACACTTACCTAAAAAACGAAAGTGGCTTAGATTATTCGCAACTGAGCCACTAATTCACTCAAACGGGCAATTTTAATATTACTCAGCTGCCTATAATCAAAATAGGGGCATACAATAATATTCTGGCTTTTATCTATAGCAAACTCATCATCAAGCCAATCAAGTTGGGCGTTTAACTTACCTTGTTGTATCAAGTTTTTAGCGTGAGTTCTTCCTGCAATAATGTGCAATTGATTTTTATGCTCAGTAAGCACCGGCGCACTAAAGAGTAATGCAGTCCCGCTATGCTGCTGTAACAACAGCTCATCGCGATATGCTTGCCAACTCACGGCTTGTTTAGCAAATGAGTAATACTCGCTTGGCAGCGCAAATAACACCTTGGCGTACACATTAAAAACTTTTCGCCAGCCATTGCCACAGTGCTGGTTTATGCTATTTATTTGCCCACTAACTACAGGCTCTAGCTGCGCAAGTGTTTCAAAGTAAGGCATAGGGGGCGCTTTTGCTACATACACAGCAACACTGAATGAATTATCACCTAACCCTATTAACTGGCTGCTCACTTTAACTGCTCTTATTTTGCGCTAAAATACGATCAAGATTGTTAGCAAAGTTTTGTCTGTCACTTTGGCTTAATGGAGGCGGCCCACCACTCATTTCTACGCCACTTGAGCGCATAGTATCCATAAAATCGCGTACATTTAGTAATGAACGAATGTTTTCAGTGGTGTAAAGCTCACCGCGCGGATTAAGCGCTTGGCCGCCATTATCAATCACTTCACTTGCCAGTGGAATATCTCCAGTGATCACTAAATCGCCTTTTTCTATTCGTTTTACTATTTCATTATCAGCCACATCAAAGCCCGATGACACTTGTAGTCGGCTAATAAATTTTGACGGTGGGATGCGCATGGCATGATTTGCAACCAGTATTGTTTCTGTTTGCGTACGCTCTGCGGCTCTAAATAAAATTTCTTTTATTACCACCGGACAAGCGTCAGCATCAACCCAAATTTTCATGCTAAGTTCTTTAAATTGCTTTAGTATTAAAGCGATCCTATAGCAATTTCTAAAGAAAAGGAAACAACATGAAACTCGCTTTTAAAACCGCATTATTTATTACCACCGTGTTTTTACTCAGTGCCTGTACCAGCGCACCCGAAGGAATAACCCCTGTTAAAAACTTTGATTTAGAGAAATACCAAGGCAAGTGGTATGAAATAGCACGATTAGACCACTCTTTTGAACAAGGAATGGAGCAAGTAACAGCCACTTATTCAATTAACGATGATGGAACGGTAAAGGTATTAAACAAAGGCTTTATTAGTAAAGTACAAAAATGGGACGAAGCTGAAGGCTTAGCTAAATTTGTAGAAAAAGCCGATACAGGGCATTTTAAAGTGTCATTTTTTGGCCCGTTTTATGGTGCCTATATTATTTTTGAGCTCGACCAACCTGATTATCAATATGCGTTTATTACCAGTTATAGCAAAGATTACTTATGGTTTTTATCGCGAACACCTACAGTGAGTAAAGAGCTCAAGCAGCAGTTTTTAAGCCAAGTAAAAGCGCTTGGTTTTGCAACTGATGAGATTATATGGGTAAATCAAAAATCGCTGTAAAGGGGGTTTACACGCCCCTAGGTTGTAATAAAACGTTCACCTTACTGTAAGGTAAACTAAATAAAGAGGGGCTATATTAGCCTCACTTGCAAAGAGACAGGCAAGTACAAGACATAATGACAATCCCCCTTTTTAATTGGCAAGCCTGATGGCTTGCCATTTTTTTACCTCAATTTAGCCTATTCTTTGGGATCAGATTTTTACTAACTAAAGCCCATTTAAACCAAAAAATAACGTACTCGTGGCCAATATCAATAATACAAGCAAGTTAAAAAGCTTAGTTAGATTGACTAAAAAACTATAAAAAATCATTATAATTAAAGCACTTAACGACATAAACCCGCAAAACTGTAGAGCGCCATAGCCGTGTAATTCGCTAACACAAAGTAGTAAACTTAGTAAAATACTGATCCAAGCAACACTCAATAAAATTAAACGCTGCTGATCAGTCGGGCGCTTGTTAAAAACATCCTTAAAATGATTAAACTTAGCCAGTGCAAAGCAGTTAAAAGCCACCAAACATAAACTAAAAGGGAGCAGTGCCATCATACTTTTTGCTCCTTAGTGTTTATCGGACTAGGTTTTTTAGCTTGCAGCGCAGTACGTAATTTTTCGGTTTGTAACAAAAACAGCAAACCAAACAGTAAAAAGAGACTATCAAACATAAATAAAGCCCACTGTTCATTACGTAAATAACTGATTATATTCCCTTGTGTTGTTAGCGCATTAACCACTGGCACACTAAAACAAGCAATGCAGTTTATGGCAGCCATAACACACCACTGCGACTTGTCACGCTTTACAAAAGCGATAATAAGTACACACAACCAAGTTAAAAAGAAGGCAAGTATCTCTTTATCCGCGCGCTCCATTGCGCGAGTGCTGATTAATCGGTTTGCTAAAAAGAACGCAGACGTTGCCAAGGGCAATCCCATTAAAGTTCCTAAATTAAGCGCTTCGACGAGTTTTAAACCCCATGATGGCTGGGCATTTTTTTTCATTCGCTCCCGAATACGCTTCGCCCACATAATACAGCCCGTGGCTATCATTATGCAGCCAGCAATGCCGCCTAAAAAGTATAAAACACGTAATAATGGCTCTGCTAAACGCCCAGTGTGCATTGAATTTAGTGACTCATACAGCGCTTTACTGCCGGTAAGTTCATCATCAGTTTGAGCAACAAGCTCACCACTCGCTCCACTAAATATCAAACGCGGTGCTTGATCCCTTAATGTTTTTCCAGGACTGACCAAAACCATAATAGTCGCAGCGGCCTTATTCGGCTTATTTATAATCACCCTAGTTATATCAGCCTCTGGCCACTTAGTATAAACCTGATCCAAAATAGTATTGATAGGCACTAACGGTGCAGTGCCTTGCAACGACTCTGTTGCAGAACTACTTGGCGAAACATCATTAAAAAAGCCTCGTATTCCATCCTCATAAACGGTTTGCGCGGGGTAGGGGAAAATCATAAATATCAGGGTAATAATGCCCGTATAAGTAATCATTAAATGAAACGGTAAGGCAAATACCGAACTTAAATTATGCACGTCTAACCAGCTACGGCTGCCTTTATTAGCTCTAAAAACAAACATATCTTTAAAAATACGTTTGTGAATAACGACGCCAGATATCAACGCAATGAGCATAAATAAACTAGCAAAGCAGACAATCCAACGCGCCGTTTTAACATCAATATAATGCAAATCAAAATGCAGGCGATAAAAGAAATTCCCCCCTCGAGTATCTACAAAGGGTGCTAAAGGCTGCATATTATTTGGATCTAAACGGGTATTTTCGAACTGCGCTCTGCGCTGTCCAGGCTCTTTTGGTTTTGCATAACCATACGTTAAATAAGGTATACGCTCCTCAGGAAGCGTTATACGCCAATTAGGCGCATTAGGTGCTTGCGCATTTAAATACTCAACACCCGACACGATTTGTTGCTTTTGCGCGCCAATACGATCTGCCTGCTGCTCAATATTATGGACACTTGGCTGATTCCATAAGCTCACTTCATCTCTAAAAAAGCTAATAGTGCCTGCAAAAAATATTAAATACAGTAACCAACACACGAGCAAACCCACCCATGTATGTAACCACGTCATTGAACGAAAAAAACTCCCTTTCATAACCATCCCTTCAATAGCGATAACACGACAAGTTGCGCTGCAATACTTAGTAAAATACTGATCCAAACAGTTTTTAATGAATGAATATAAAAGCTATAAATAAACACCAGGGCATAAATTAAAATACTCGCAGACACACTAAGCAAAACCGCGTCAACTTTAGGCACAGGCACTACTGCACTTAATAGCGACACACTTACGGCTGTAAAAAAATACCCGCCAACAATGGCAATAAAAAAACGCGATAAAACCGCTAATTCATAGCTAAAGCGTTGCATAAATTGCCATAACATAGAAAAAACGGGTTTGGGAAAGTCTAAAAGACGGTTGGTGGCCTGCATAAACTGCAAATTCCTTTTAAACATAGCTAAAAAAAGATGGCGATATTATAACGCCAACAAATACAAAAGATAGTAATTCTTATTTGTATTTGAATGCAGTAATAGGCATTTAATTGAGTTAGTTAAATAGTGATCTATATAAAGATTAAAAGTCAGCTATAAAATAACCTATCTAAGTGAATGCTTACTCTGGATGCGTTGCTGTTACCGGCTAAATACATAAAGACACAGTAAACACACGTCCGTGTATGAAATTAAAAGTTAAATAAAGCACTCTATTTAATAAGTTTTTCCATAGCCTTAACAGGTAATTTTGATATAAGAAGCTAATAATTAGAGACCTTTTAAGCTATAAATTTCTCTCAAATAACACTGGATCAGTATTTTACCAACAAGGCATAAAATACCGCTGGCATAAACCGATTTTTTACTAACTTATTACCAAAGAAAGCTAAAAAACAACCAAAACGATGAAAAAACAGGCTTGGAAAATTAAATTTTATACTTTTAAACCGACATGTTAGTAAAAATCTGATCTTTGATAAATGCAGTTTAATCCGTAATAATTTTAACTGGGAAGGTAGCAATAGAGATACAACGCGTAAATTATGCTCAAAAAATAAACATTTAGCATAGATGTTGCAGTCACTTTATTTCACCGCTTAAGCACAGAGCGATTGCCATAAAAAACTAAAAAATGGTTATGAAAGATTAAAAATAGTTTATAAACATTCATATAGGCTCAACATCAATTAAGTCGCTTTGACTATGCCTTAAAATAACTCCCTCTAGCGTTAAAAAATAATTAACATCGGAGCTATTTTTCTTGTTGCATTTTGCTGGTCAAAATTAATAACTTCATACTAATTATCTCTTTTAAAAAGCCTTAATGTTAACAAAAGATTTCATTTTGATAACAATTGTGTTTAAATCCGAAACAATGGACTGAGATAACCCTCAAAACTAATTTGCACGGAAGTAAAAAAATAATAATTTTTAAAAATGGAAAAACTATGAATAAAAAAATCTTTGCTGCTTCCGCTTTGCTAGCAATTTCATCAACTTCTTTACTTGCATCTAACCAAACATTTCAAGCAAGTGTAAATGGTTGGACTGAGCCTACTTTTGCAGAAGATAGCCCACTGCACTTTGGTAAAATTCGCTTATCTACAAGCTCAACCTGTACGATGGATAATGCAGGCGCTGTATCGGGTGACTGTGATGCGTCAGATGCAAACATTCAATTAGGTGGAATTACTGTATCTGGTTTAGCGCCAAATTCAGCAATGAATATTACTGTATCTGGAAGCACAGGCACTAACTTAACTTTTGCTCCAGTAACAACGGCTACAGATGGCACAACCAGTGTAACAACTGCTGACAATGTTGCGTCTGCTTTCACTACTGATGCAAGTGCAACCGATATTACTGTTAGTGTATATGGTGATATGACAGTTGATTCTACACTGACAGCGGGCGCTGCTTACACTGTAGATTATACTGTAGATGTGTCTTTCCAATAAGACTATGAAAGCTGAGGCTAACTTACTAAGTTAGCCTCAGTTTATTTTTTTGCGCAATTGCGCATTAAAAATAAAATGTGTGGAGCAACGCGCTCCACTTTTTATTATCATGTTGTTGAGTTGTCCCATGATTCTTAAACTTTTTTGTTGGGCCGCCCTTTGCCTAACTCTTTTACTACCTGAAATTTGTAGTGCCAACCTTGCGCTGTCTGAATACCGTTTATACTTTGATGGACGTACTAAAAATAATTCACTACTTATCAGAAATACCTCTAATAAAAATCTCGATTTTAAACTTGTTGTTACCCATAAAGATATGACCGAAGAAGGAGCACTTATAGATGTTACTCCGCAACAAGTTGAAGGACGCTCTGCCAAAAACATGCTACGGTTTTCTCCACGTCGCGGCACTATTGCCCCAAAAGGGATGCAAGCTATCAGAATGACCGTTCGCAAAAAAGCTGAGCTTGCTGTAGGCGAATACAGGGCGGTGCTTAAAATCATAGCCTCTGAGTCACAAAACCCCGACATTGATGGAATAAGCATTAGACCTAAAGTTGCTTACAGCGTGCCTGTTATTGTTCGTCATGGCCAATTAGAGGCTGACTCAGAATTAATAAACCCGCAATTAATTACTCAAAATGGGCGTCCGACTCTAACATTTTGGCAAACACTCACAGGGAATCGCTCTGTGTATGGAAACTTTGAATTAGTCGATGAGAATAATGTAATGATTGGTGAAATAGCCAATGTGGCCGTTTATACCCCTTTATCACGTCGCAAGGTATACATCACTTTACAGGCCCCTGTGACAGGGCCTGTGACACTCAATTACAAAGAAAACGAGCTTTACGGCGGTAAAATCGAGTTAGCGATCCCTATTAATATCAAATAACAAATGCTACACATTAATGCCTTATACTATGGTATAACGGCTCGCTTGTTACTTTGTACATTACTGTTAATTGTACCCAAAGCAATCATCGCAAAGCAGTTACCGACTCTTTATCAATGGCCTATTGATGAGGAGTCTTTTGTGATTATAAATGTAAGAGTTAATGGCCGTTCTGTTGTCTCCGACTTAGAAGCTTACTACTCAAAATCAAATAAGTTGCTACTTCCCATAAGCGGCCTGAAATCGACCATGGGAATTAGCTTAAACGTGTCACAAAATACACTGTCTGCTAACGTTGACTCAAGTGAGCAGGTGCTGAATGCTGAGCTTTCCTCAACTTTAGCCCCCTCAGAAAATGTTTCATTGTGGGCTGTCGATGACTACGACCACTATGTTGATTTATCTGTTATAAATACACTTTTAAATACCGACTCGCGCTTTGATTACTCACTGATGCAGGTTTCATTTTCTAGTAACTTGCTTACTTATAATAACAACCAAGTAACGAGTGGTATTACAAAAAAAATTAAGTCCAAAGCACTGCAATACGACCACTTTATAGACGACCAATACCAAGCGCTAACCTACCCCGTGTCTGAATATTCGCTATCAGCAAGCTATAAATCGTCTAATAATCGTTATAAGGGACTACTCAGGCTTAATAGCTACTTTGACTTATTTCATCATCGAGCTGAACTACGATTCAACAAAAACGAAAACACCGCTAATACCTTTTTAAAAATAACTAAAGACTTTAACTTAAGTGAACAAGATCACTCACTGGCACGCATTCACTACCAATTGGGAGATATTCAATCTCAGTCAGATCAGCTTATTACTAGCTCAAACCAAGGCCGGGGATTTTATATTTCAAATGCTAACCCGCATTCGGCACAAAATTTTTCAACTATCACCATAGAAGAACCGGCACTACCTGGCTGGCAAGCAGAGCTGCATCGAAATGGCCAATTTATTGCCACGACTCAAGCTAACGACGAAAATTTGGTTCGATTTACCGATGTTGAAACTTTTTACGGCAACAATATCTTTGAAATTAAACTTTTTGGCTCACAGGGTGAGCAAATTACACGCACTCAAAAATATACAATAGGGCAGACGCACTATCGCCCGGAAAAATAAGCTATCAGGTGGAGTTTTTAGAAACAGATAAAAGCGTTTTTAATCAATCCAGTAACTCCTCAACGGCGATGAGTAATGCCTTTAAAAGTAATCTCTCTTATGGCATTAGTGAGTTTATTACTTATGACGCTCAAATTACTCATTTGCAAACTGAACAAAATAACAGCAGCTACCTATCATCTGGGCTAAACACACTTACAGATCACGGCAGTTACCGTTTTTTAGCCACAAAACAACTCGATGCTGGCTATGCTTATTTTGCCGGTTTTAGAGGCCTACTTTCTAATAAACTTTATAACGATATCAATGTTAATGTTGAATACAGTGCCCTTAATAACTTTTCTAGCGCTTTATTTGTAGCAAAAGAGAACTCACTCAAAAATAGGCTGTCACTGAGCCTCAATGGCCGCACTGATTTTTTTAACTCCCTTAACTGGAATATGAGGTGGAACAATGAAGTACGTAAAAATACTAACACTAAAAATCGGTTCTCATTAGGCATCAATAAAAGTTATGTCGCAGGAACATGGTCAAGCCAACTATTTTATGATGACGATACAAATAACCTAATAAACCGGCTTTATTCTTCAATAGATATTGCCTCTTGGAAATGGACCAACACCTTAGATTGGCAGGCTAATAATGGCGCAGAACTCACTCGTTTGAGAAGTAGTTTACGCTGGCCACAAACACAAAGTACCTTTAATCAAACCCAGCTGACGTATCAGTCTAACTCTGCGGCAAGTACGCTTTTAAATCATCAATATACTTACCGCCATGAGATATTTAATATACAAGTATCAGGGCAAGTTGATAATCAAGGAGATTGGCGCTTATCTTTAGGTTTAAATGGCACATTTAGTTTTGATCATTTAGAAGCAGACTTTAACTTTGACACTCCTCGCTCATTAAATTCCGGGCAAATAGAAGTTAGTTCGTTCATAGATTGGAATGAAAATGAAATCTTTGACCAAGGCGATGAGCCAATTCAAGACGTTAATTTTACTGGCAACTACCTATGGCGAGATAAATACACCAATAATGACGGAAAGGTCTTGCTACCAAGCAGTTACGGTGGCCAGGTTTTAGATGTTAATTTACGCTCGTTGTCTAATCCTTACTTGCAGCCCTCTTTAGGAAAAATTAAAACATTGGCTCATAGAGGCGGACAAACCAAAGTAAATATTCCTTTAGTGGTCTACAACGAGGTTGAGGGGACTATTTATCTATCGAGCAATGAAAAGAGTAAACCTATCGCAGGACTCACGGTTGTACTTAAAGAAAAAGACGGCGAAAAGCATTATTCAACGGTCACTGAATATGATGGTTATTATTATTTCCCCAATGTTTCTCAAGGAAATTATATACTTGAAATAGAAAAAAATGAGCAACTCTCAGAAAACATAACTATAAAAAATCTTCCTGAGCAGGTCATCACTGAAAAAAGCGGCGATACCATAATATTGCAAGATATTATTGTATACACAAATAACGCTGATACCTTAACTGAACAAGCTACAATAGCGGCTGAATCAAACCAACAAACACCTTATTTTGTGCAATTAGGCGTATTCAAAAAGTTTCAATCGGCACTTACTGTTGCGAATAAAATTGATAAAGCAGCCTATGCTTTGCAGTTATATAAGCATGAACGTCGTGATAGCTATTACCTCGTTGCAGGCCCATATAACAATGCAGCTAAAGCACAACAAACCATTAATGATGTTTATTCAATACCAGCGCTTCATGGTAGCTTTATGGTTGATGCAAGGCGATATGTCTCACCACAGTGGCGAAAAATAGGGGAGTGGAGCGATATGCAAACCAAAAATACTGAGACTTATTTTTGCCAGTATGGTGCATATACCTCTAAAAAATCCGTTAACAAAAAACTGCTAAAAGAAAACCCATCACTGTTCATAGCAGAACGAGCAATAAAAGGTAAAGCCCACTATTTGATGCTGTCAGGACCTCATAATGCAAAGCAAACAGCTTGTGATACGCAAGTGATTAAACAAATAAAAGGGCTCACCACCGCGATAAAGAAACCTTGGCACAGCATTTTTACTATAAATCAGTAGTAAAGTACTGCACCTGTGTTTTGCCATCACTGTTTAAATGCGACTCACATTTTATTTCACAACGCGCTCCCGCAGATTCAGCAACCCAAATCGATTGCGCGCTCTTTTTGATATAACACGCAGAATACAGAGCATCTTCTTTTTGCGCAGCAACAACAAAGCAACGCTGAAAATCACCCAAAGCTAATACTTTGATTGGATAAACTTGTTCTTGTGCAATTACACCAGCACTAAATGTTTGTGATGATTTAGCATAAACAGCATATGAAATAGCGAGCATACACACCAAAAACATTAAAATAGATATTTGTTTCATATAATTAAAGCGAATTAAAAAGCAATATAGTAAGTGTAGAATAAATTAGTTTTTATGTGTTTATTTAACAAATATTAGACTGTAAATAGCAATGACCGCTTGATTCACCACAAGTCAATGTACTGATGATATAATACATTTTTTGCAAAAAGAGCGGGGCACTATGTTAACTATTTCAAATACCGTAACCATAGATGAATGGGAAGTAGAGCTCAGCGCTATTCGCTCACAAGGTGCAGGCGGGCAAAATGTTAATAAAGTAGCCAGTGCTATACATTTACGCTTTGATATTAATCGCTCTAAATTACCTGACTTTTATAAAGAACGATTACTTGCTTTAAAAGATTCAAGGATCACCAAAGAAGGGGTATTGATAATTAAAGCGCAAAGCCACCGCACTCAAGAGCTCAACAGGGAAGATGCATTAAAACGGCTAAAAGATTTAATTTTAAGCGCGACTAAAGTTAATAAAGCACGTCGTGCTACCAAACCTAGCCGTAACTCACAGCGTAAACGCATGGACAAAAAAACCAAACACGGCCAAACCAAAGCCCTACGCGGTAATATTAAGCTATAACTTAAGTAATCTGAACTCTGGATAATAAATCTATCTCAAGCAGCTATTTTCAGCGCTAACTGCGTTGAATTTACTTGCAATAGGCTAGTATAAAAAAGGCTGCGGATGCAGCCTTTAATTTAATCATAAGTATGATGGCGGGTGACGCTAAATCGGTTGAGGATTCGATGCACTACATACACTGCACTTAAGCTTACTGTTACTGCAACAGCCACCGAGCTAAATCGATACATGGCGCTGTATATTAAATCTTGCCCTGGGCCTAACGACTGACCAAATAAAATGCCAAACGTGGTCAATACCCCAAACCCAACACCCGGTGGACCACCGCCTAAAATATGAAAACGACTGAATATAAAAGACAAAATCCATAATATAGCCACCGGAAAAAGCAAAACGTCAGTATGGTTATACAAAAACAATTGCGCAACTAAAGCAGCATTACAGCCTATCAGTGTACCAATAATACGTTGCCAACTTGCGGTGCCCGCAGCCTTAAAACACAACGAAAACAAAATTAAAATAGACGCCGCTTGCGCCGAAATTGAATCTTGTAAGTCAAGTACCTGAAAAACCTCGAATGATAAAGTCGCAACGCTAGCGCATAGCAACACCTCGTGACGAATACTTTCTTTATCCTTGTGTGGCACAGCCCGCATGGGCCGCGCTGTCACATCAGGAAACAAACCATGCATCAAGAGCGCAATAATAATAGTAATAAAAATAGCCATACCATTACTTAAAATAAGCGGGTAAATGCTGCTTCCTTGATCAACATGGCTGGCAAAGTGCAACTGAATCGATAAACTCACCGCACCTAACGCACCAAATAAAAACGCACCACCAGAGCTCATTAAGTAAAACAATATACAAAAGCTGGCAAAAATAATGAGCGTCATTAACACCGGCAAGTGTGAAAATAAGCCCTGTAAAATAAGCACTATAAACGCACTGTAGGCAGCACTGGCAACAAATTGACGGATCACGCCTTTGTTAATACTTGGCACTAAACCGAGTAATAACATAGGGTAAACTGTAAAAAATATTCCATTGGGCCAATTCATTAACTTGCACAAAGTAAAACCAATAGTGCAGCCGCCAGCAATCCGTAGCGCTTGGCGTAAACCATTTGAATCGAGTTGTGGCGCTTGGCTAACATGTTGTGTCATTACTCGCCCCACTAATAAATGTAATGTAACCAACTAATAAAGCGGATCTGTACTGATCCCAACCATTGACCTATAGCCGATTGTGGAAGTAACTGCACAGTGGCACGCGCACCACTGGGCATATTATTTATAAGTTGAGTGTTATTTGGCAGCACTAAATGAATACGTTGACGCTGAGCGTCACGAACCCAGCGGTTGCTGGTTTCGGTGGTGCTAAGTAATCCATTCGCACTAAGTTGCCCGTCACTAACACCTGCTTCGAAGGTTTCAATTTTAGCGTCGAATACTTCACCAGGTCGGCTGTCAAACACTACTTTTGCTAAACTGCCTGGCTGCATATTTAATAGTGACTTTTCACGAAAATCAGCCACTAAATCTGCTTTTCTTGCCACAATAGCAAGTAATGGCTTACCCGCAACAGCATAGGAACCCTCAAGTAACTGTAAATTAGCCACTACACCATCACTTAAAGCACGCACTTGCGTATAGGATAAGTTAAGCTCGGCTTGCGCTAACTGATTGGCCGCATGGCGCAGCGCTAAATTATCTTGCCCTGAATCGCCACGCGCTAAAACAGCTTCAGAAAGCTGTGCTTCAAAGGCGGCTAAATTAGATTGGCTTGCTGCAAAATTTGCACGAATGCTTTCAAGCTCTTGTTCCGAAATAGAGTTTTGTTTATAAAGCGTTTCGCCACGCTTTTTTAATAGCTGCTGCTCATGCAATTTAGCGTTAGCTGCACTTATTTGTGCCTCAAGCGCTTTTACATTGGTATCAAGGCGTTTATTTTGAAGTTTAGCATCGTCAAGGGCAAGCTGTGCTTGCTCAAGTGCTAGTTGGTAAGTATTTTTATCTATCTCAAATAATACATCACCCGCTTTAACCGCTTGGTTATTACTGACCAATACATCGGTAACACGGCCATTTATTTGCGGTGATATTTGCACAACCGGATGATAAACCCGTGCCTGTGGCGTAACCGGCAACCATACATCGGCAACAATATAATAAAAAAAGACAACAATAAAACCAACAAGCGAAACTTTAACGTAGCGGGCAAATTTTTGATCAGGTGTCATACTTATTTATCTCCAGATAAGCTTGCAATACAACGCCGCGCGTTTTCTTCCATTTGCACTAAACTGTGCGCCATACCATCAAGTTGCTCAGTACTTAAACCGGCATATAAACGCTGTTTAATATCGCTTGTTAGCTCTTTTAAGTGTTCTAATAACTTTATACCCTCATCGGTAAAGTACAATTTTTTACTACGTTTATCGTGTTCATCAACTTGTCGAATAACCAGATTTTGCTGCTCTAATTGCTTAATGGTGCGCGTTAATGAGGGCATTTCAATCCCTAAACTGGTCGCCAACGCTTGCTGTGTTGCCCCTAAAGGTAAATGATGTAAGTGAATCATTGCCGTCCAGCGCGACTGAGTTAAACCTAAGGGTTCAACCGCCACTGTCACCGCTTCTCGACATAAGCGGTGCACTCGACCCATATTGCCGCATAAGGTTAAATCGAGTGTTTCATGAAAAGGAATAGTGCTGCTCATAGGAACTCTTGCTTGTGAATATCCAGCAAATTTTAGCATTAGTTAGCAGGCTAAGTAAATGTTTGGTATTTTAACTTCACGTAAATAAGTATTATTTAGATAAATAGTGTACGGCAAGCTTATCTAAGAAAGTATAAAGCTTATTGTTCATTTCACTATAGTCCTGACTTAAGAGCTTTTCGGGATTTTCTACAAAGCGATGGTTTTGGGCATTGCTTAAATCATCGTTGGCAATGAGGAGGGTAACCACCTCGGTGGTCAGTTCCATGTGGCATTGAAAACCAAATACTAAATCGCTATAAGCGACTATTTGCCTTGGACAACCTTCGCTATAGGCAATAATACTGGCTGTAGTAGTCAGCCCTGGCATATCGTTATGCCAATGCCCCACATTAAGCTCACTGCCAAAATGGCTAAATAACGGATGATTCAAACCTGCATCAGTGAGGGTAATAGCAAACTTACCAATTTCCTTTTCTGGACTAGGTTGATAAGCCGCGCCTAACGCTTCACCAATTAATTGCGACCCCAAACAAACGCCCAACACTACTTTGTTTGCCGTGATCATGCTGGCAATAAAGGCTTGTTCTTTTTTGCTATCAAAATAAGCGCATTCTGCAAGCGATGTAGCGGGCGATTGTGGCCCACCCATTACGATTAAAAAGTCTATATCATCAGCATGTTGCGGTAAGTTTCCAGCTAAATAAATACGGGTATAAGACAGCGTATGACCATTCATTTTAGCCCAGGTTTCATAAGCGCCTGGCGCTTCAAAATGTTCATGAATAATAAAGTGAATGTGCATTATCGCTTCCTTAAAATATTATCTTTTTAATAAGTAATGGCCACCGGATATAAGTGACCATATAACAGCTACTAAAAGTTAAGTAAATTTGCTGGAGAGTATTGATCGGTTAGCACCTTAGTATCACTTGGCCAATCTTTACCATCTTTGGTGAAAAACATACGCTGGCTAATTGCCTTTATATCTACGTCATAAGGGGCAAGTAACGGAGCTAGCTGCGTCACCCGCTGCGCTATTTGTTGCTCTGTAGGGATATTGCTATAACCAGCTAAAATAATACGATTACTATTATTATTGGCTGTTACATTAATAAAATCGCCAAATACCGCATGATAGGTTGCCGACTCATGCTCATAGAGTTTACTTGATGAAAACGTGTTAGCAGCCACAATTCCGCCTTCGGCTAATACGCTTTTTATCTCTTCAAAAAACTCTTTTGTGAGTAAGTGCTCAGGAATGTAATCGCCATTAAACGCATCTAAAATAATCCAATCAAATTGCTGTTTTTTAAGCGCCGCACGTTTAATAAAAATACGCCCATCTTGCACTTTAGCAGTTACGTTATCGGTTTCTATAAAGTTAAAATAATCGCGCGCCACTTTAATTACCGCAGGATCTATTTCTACATTTTCAATATGCGCACTCGGGTATAGCTCGTGAATCATATTAGAAAGCGTTCCACCACCTAAACCAATAATGAGCACATTTTTAGGGTTATCAATCAGTAACAAACTAGAAAAAGCCAGCTTAGTGTAGTTAAACACGAGTTTTTTAGGGTCGCTAATGTACATGCAACTTTGGCTGCTTTGTCGGGTTTTTTCATCAAACTTTAAACAGCGTAAATCGCCAGTTTCTTCAACGAGTAGATTTCGATACAAGGAGCGCTCTTTATGCACAACATTAGCTGCACTGTATGATGAAAGCAGTAGCGCCGTAATACAAACAAACAGGGATTTAAACTTAAGCATAAACGGCCTCTCGTACTTTAAGTTTGTCAAAGGTAATAGCAATTAGCCCAAGCGTGCCCAATACACCAGCAAAACCTAAAATAATCGCGTTAACATCAAACGCCAGTACCATATAAAAAGAGGTAATAATGGTGCCCAGTGCGCTGCCTAAGGTACTTACAAAATAAAGGCCACCTGCTACTTGGCCGCTGCGCTCACTATTTGTGACCAGTAAACGTACGGAGTAGGGCGAGATCATGCCTAAAATAATGGTGGGTATAAAAAATAACGCGGTTGAGGCGAGTAACGAGCCATAGCGACTGTCTTCAATATGCGAAAAAATAAATGCCATAATTGGCTCAGCAAACAAAGCAATGGGTAGTACCATAATACTGGCAACTAAAAAGATTAACCCATATTTGGTCAACGAAGGATGACGAATAGACAGCTTACCCCCCAGTAAATACCCAAATGATAAGCTAAGCATAAATACCGTAATAATACTGCCCCAGATATGCACACTACTGCCAAAGTAAGGCGCTAAAATTCGCCCACCTAATAGCTCTATTCCCATAATACTAAAGCCACTACTAAACGCTAAAAAGTAAATTAATGCATTTGTTTTTGTTAACATTATATTGTTCTTATTGTGTTATTTTTATCCATCTTAACGTGATAGCTGCATAGTCGCTAGTGTAAAAATTAGACGCACACATAGAGCGCAAAAAAACATTTTGTTATAAAGTAACACATGTTATAGTTTTGGTTATAATATAACGTTACTAAAAAGCATTTTATGAAGTACTCATTAATTTACTTAGCCTGCTTAAGTGCAAGCGCACAAAGCCTTGCCCAAAGTCAACCAATAGAGAAAATTGCGGTTACATATAAACAAGCTTACCGAGGCGATATTCCTCAAAAGCAAATGCCACAATCAATCGAAACCCTCGATAACGCGGTACTTGATCAAAAAGGAATAACTCAATTACAAGATGCGCTGGACTTTTCTGCCAGTATTTCACGTAAAAATAACAGTGGCGCATTATGGGATAGCTTTTCGATTCGTGGATTATCGGGTAACGAAAACATGCCATCGGGTTACTTAATTAATGGTTTTAGCGGTGGGCGCGGATTCAGCGGCCCTCGTGATGTATCAAACATTGAGTACATTGAAGTATTAAAAGGCCCAGGCTCCGCACTTTATGGCCGCTCAGAGCCCGGCGGTACAGTTAATATCGTGACCAAAAAACCTCAGTTTGAGCAACAGGGTGAGCTAAAGCTCAGCTTAGGTAGTGATAATTTTAATCGCGTTGAAGGTGACTATACAAACGGCATTAACGATAACACTGCATTTAGAATAAATGGCGCATGGCAAGATAGCGACAGCTACCGCGATGAGGTGTACACCCATAAAAAGGTGGTTACACCATCGATTTATCATCAAATAAACGCTTCAACCAGCATCACTTATGAATTTGAATACGTTGATTTAGCCCAGCTATTTGACCGTGGGGTTGTTGTACTTAATGATAATTTTAATACTGTCCCTAACTCGCGCTATTTAGGCAATCCAAACGATGGTGACACGCAAGTATATTCTCGTGGTCACCAAGTGACTTTAAATCATGATATAAACAATGAATGGTCACTCGTTGTAGGCGCAAACTACCGCAGCTCTACACTAACTGGGTTTTCGTCTGATGCTGAACTTGCACCCTCGCGCCAATCATTATTCGATGATGGCCGCACACTTACCCGCCAACAGCGCTACCGCGATTATGAAGTTGATGATACCAGCCTTAAATTTGAGCTAAGCGGGCATTTTGATACCGCAGGCATTACCCATCATTTATTAATGGGAGCCGATGCATACAAATACGACTTACGCACTGGACTTTATCGTTATCGCGGCGGTAACGGCACCTACACAATTGATATTTATCAACCTAATTATAACGTTGCGCGTCCTGAAGTAGGTTTACTCTACGAAAACAACGAACAACAAGATGCTTATGGTATATACGTTCAAGATCAAATGGATCTGACTGATAAATTTAAGCTATTAGTTGGCCTTAGGTTCGATAGCGTAGATCAAGACATTTTAGAAACCAAAAGTGCTGTGCTTTCAAGTAGCTCACAGAGCCAGGTAAGCCCGCGAATAGGCTTATTATACGAGCTAAACAACGCTGTAACCTTATACAGCAGTTACTCTGAAGGCTTTTTACCATTAAGTGGCACAGATGCAAGTGGCGACCCATTTGGCTTTGAATACAGTGACTCATTTGAAGTAGGCGCTAAATTTAGCTACCAAGGCATAACGGGAACCCTAGCATTATTTGATGCCACTAAAAGTAATATGTTAGTAGCCGACCCTGTAAACGTTGGTTTTTCAGCGCCTATTGGTAAAGCAAACAGTAAAGGTGTTGAACTCGATTTAAGTACTTACATTACTGATGATACAAAGTTTAATTTATCTTACGCTTATATAGATGCCAGTACGGCAAACGACATAATAAATGCTGATTGGGGCGTGCCAATAAAAAAAGGCAGCCCATTAGTCAATGTGCCTAAAAATAACTTAAACCTAACACTTAGCCATCAAACAGCCTTGCTTGGTAAAGAGCTTGAGCTAGGGGCTAGTTATCAGTACACCAGTGAACGATTAGGCGATGCCGCCGATTTAACATTTAACTTACCGAGTTATCAACTAGTTGGTATTTTTGGGCAGGTAAACTTAACCGAGCGCACCAAGTTAAATATCAGTGTTAACAATATTTTTGATGAAGAATATGCTCAAAGTAGCTACAACGCATTATGGGTTTACCCCGGTGCGCCTACTCAATTTAAGATGTCATTGGCCTATCAATTCTAACAATTTCATAGTCCCGATTAGCTATTTTAACGTCTAGTTATTTATAGTTTTTCATCCAAAGCGTCTTAATGTAGTGGTTAAGGCGCTTTTTTATTTTTTTGTATAATACATAGCCGCTGTTAACCCCCTTTACAGTCACTTTCATATCATAAAATAGCTGTCTGCATTATGACATTTTAGGTACGCTGTATTATAAAACATGTTATAAATATCACACTAAAATACAGCGACTCCGGTTAGATTTAAAGGACAAAAATAAATGGATACAAGCAGCAATAATAGCTCGTTAATTATTTTTCTTATTTCTGCATGTTTATTGTTACCATTCCTAGAAAGCATGCACGGGGGAGCGCTATGGGGGTTAAATTGGCACTCACCACGGCTTATGGATACATTAAGCCATAATCTACTTTATATAAAATTAGTGTTGGTAATTACGGGTTTAATACTGCTTTTCACCAAACCTAAAAAAATTAAAAGCATAATTAAAAATAAAATAGCCCAGTGGTTGTTCTATATCATTCTTACATTAGTCGGTGTAATACAAATTCCTTTTTTGTGTTTAGGGATTTTAGTCAATGGTTCTTCATTATCAACGCCTGATTATATTCACAAACAAAACACGTTTACTGATCGTACTATTTATATTTATACCGCAGACCCTGGGGCAATGGGGAAAGCCTATCATTATGCGTATTTAAATTGCCCGCTAGCATTTGGCCGTTATGAGCTAAAGCGAATTGCTAAACTCAATTGGATGCGCGAATACACGTTTTACATTGAAAAGAATAATCTGATAGTAATTGATAAAAATTCTGATGGTTTAACGCATACTTTTGGTATGAGTGATGTAACCTGTTCGAGCTGATACCTCCTTTTTATAATTAGCTTAGGTTTCTCGTGTTGAATACGCATGCCATAAGTGCCTTTAGTAAACCAATATTGATTTAAACGCACTCTTTTGAAAATGTATGCATAGTGCTATTGAAATATATGAGCAGTACAAAAATTATAGAGACGTAAACCCCCTTTACACTATGGTGCAATACGCAGTGTTTTCTAGTGCTTTATATACCAATCAGCTTAAACATAAAAAAATTCAATCCGTTAAATTATTCAGATATTTATGCCGATTGGTATATATACAACTTTTAATATTAATTAAAACTGATAGCTTATCCGAGCCGAAACATTACGTCCTGGTTGGCTATATTGGCTAAAATCAGTACCTTTGGATTGACCAGCAATAAGTTCAAACGGTACGTACTCTTTATCGAGTAGGTTAAGTAAACCTACATTCATTTGCCATGCTTGCCACTGATAATTTGCATATAAATCAACAACACCATAACCGTTACCTTGTGTTGTTTTATTACCATTAGTATCAAGTACTACATCAGACTGCGCCTTAGCTAAACGCCAAGCAGCGGTCCAATTAACATTGCCAAACTCAGTGCTTACTAATATAGAACCATTTAACGGGCTAATACTAGTGAGTGGCTGGTCAGAATCTTTGTTTTCACCATCTACGTAAGCAACATTGGCTTCTAATAAAATATCGTCGGTAACATACATAGCAATACCAGCTTCTACACCGCTGATCTGGGTTTCGCTAATATTTTGATATTGGTAAAATGTTTTATTTACATTAGGAATATAAGTTGGTTCAACACCCGCGATTGTTGTTTCGATAAAGTCATCATAGGCAGCATAAAAAGTACTTAGATTTACACTAATATCGCTACTTGCGTATCTTAATCCGATCTCGAATGAGTCACTGCTTTCAGGGTCTAAATCTGCATTTGGTAATATTTGATAAAATGGCTCAACACCATGGCTTTGATAAGCTTGGTCATGTGGCGGTATTTTAAAGCCTCGAACATATTGCCCATACCAAGATAAATTATCGTCTACCTGATAAATCACACCCAGCTTTGGTGAAAACGCAGACTCGGTAATATCATCAAGCTCGATGTCAGCGTATAGCGCATCTTTTTTTGCTTCAAGTGCATAATAATCGTAACGAATACCCGCAACTAACGACCAATCAGTCTCATTAAATTTAATACTGTCTTGCATATATACACCAACTAAAGAAGTATCGGCGCCAGGAAATGCTTTTTGTTTTTCATTCGTAAAATCAACAGTACCATCATTTAATACACGGGTTTTTAAGCGTGGTCGAGTAGTATCATATAAATCAATATCGATTCCATAGACAAATTCATGCTCGGTATTTTCTCCTTTAACTTCCTTACTAAATACCGCTTTTAAGCCTAAAATATCTTGCTCAAACCCGTAGTCATTATAATCGATGTAATTTCTAGCTGCGCTTATTTGGTCACTTTGTTGCTCGTATCGACTATAAGATAGTTGCCCATACCATTTATCAAATATAGCTGTTGCCATATCTGAATCATAATCGAGTGCAAATGAGATATTTGTGTCTTCGTCTTCGGTTTCTTGAATGGATGGAGTGATTACTTGTTCTGTCGTTTGATTAAAGTAATCTAAGGTGTATTTAAGGGTGCGTTTTTCATCAAGTTTTTGCTCAACTTTAAGCAGCAAAGCGTCCGAGCGGGCATCGTAACCTGGTAAATCTTCAACGTAGTTTTGTACTTCTTCACTATCGCGATGGCTATAAACAGCGCTAATAGCAAAGTCACCTAAATCTTTTGCTGCTGTAATATCAGCAGCAACCTGATTACTTTGGCCTTGGTAGCCTAACGCTACTTTTACCAAGCTTTGTTGATCCACTAAATAATCACTCGGGTCTTTAGTTGTTATTACTACAATTCCCCCTAGTGCATCAGAACCATATAGCGATGATGCCGCCCCTTTTGCAACTTCAACTTGTTTAACACCCGCAACATCAAAGTAGTTTCGACCCACTAAATAACCGCCGCCGCCAGCGTAGCCATCGTTTGTGCGTCTTCCATCTTTAATAAAAACAACTCTGTTGCCACCAACACCCCGTACAGTTAATGTTTGCGCGCCTGCGCCACTGCCAGTACTTGAGATACTTGGATCGTATTTAAACATAGTTTGTAAATCTACAGCGAGCTGACGCTCAATATCTTGTTCGGTAATAACCGTTACTGAGCCAGTCACATCTTCAAGCTTTTGTTCAAAACGAGAGCCACTAACCACAATATGATCGTCAATAACATTTTCGGCCAGTGCGCTACCAGAGCTAATTAACAAAGAGGCTAATGCTGTAAATTTAAAAGAAAAGGGATTCATCTCCACTCCAAATGATAATAGTTATTATTTACTTTCAAATGGTACAACCAACCCGAAATAAGATCAATTGATTATGATAATCATTTTCATTTAGATTAAAGTAGTTATAATACTAAAAAATAAAATCGGAGTTTGTTATGAAGTACCTAATTTTTTTTCTGGCTTTAGCCACTCAATCAGCACTCGCGAAAGAGCGTGTGATCAGTGCTGGCGGCACATTAACTGAAATAATCTACGCACTAGAAAAACAAAATAGTTTAGTCGCGGTTGACCAATCAAGTATGTATCCGCAACAAGCAACACAGTTGCCACAGGTAGGTTACTATCGAGACCTAGCCGCTGAGGGAGTGCTTTCAATGCGCCCAACTACGTTACTTGCACTTGAAGGTGCAGGAAGAGAGCAGGCGCTCAAGCAAATAGAAGCGACCGGAGTGAAGGTTATTCACTATAAAAAACCGACTTCTGTAAATGAACTACTTGAGCTAATTAAGCGCCTTGGTAGTGATTTAGATGCAAACCTAAAAGCTCAAAACCTAATTACTAAAATAAAAAAATCGTTACCTACTAAAGCAAAAACACAGACTCACAACGCTTTGTTTTTACTTTCAGCTAATGAGCGTGGGCTCGTCGCAGCAGGACAAGAAACGGTGCCCAACTTGCTGTTTAATTATGCGGGCATTACCAATATAGCTGCTACGCATACAGGCTTTAAAGCAATTAACAGTGAAGTACTGGCTGTAAGTCAGCCCGATTTTTTAGTGGCGCCAGCGCATGTTGTGCAAAGCCTTGGTGGGAAACAAGCCTTTTGTAAACAACCTACACTTCGTTTATTAAAAGCAGCGCAAGAGTGTCAGTTACTGGTCATGGACAGCTTACTTTCACTGGGCATGTCGCCGCGTATTGCAACTGCGATTCAAGCATTGCATGAGTATAAAACACGCTTATGAGCACGTTAACTTTGAATCGTTTTAACGCCATAACACTGAGTAACCCGCATAAGTGGATGCTATTAAGTTATGGCTGCATTTTTGCTTTAGCATTACTTAGCATAGGCTATGGAGCCGCAGGATGGGATTGGCGTTTAGCTATTGCATGGCTAGCTCCTGAACATTTTAGTCAATTTGATGCGCTACAAATCAATGTGGTTACACAAATACGCCTGCCTCGTTTTGTCCTTGCAGTGATGGTAGGTTTAGTACTTGCACAAACAGGGGCTGCAACCCAAGCGCTATGTCGTAACCCGCTTGCTGATCCCTCTATTATTGGTATAAGCGCAGGCGCTGCAATGGTCGCGGTTGCTTTTATCGCCCTTAGTGCACAATTTAATTTTAACGCCCAACACTACTTACCTTATGCCTCATTTTTGGGCGCACTCTCAGTAACGTCGCTGGTATATTTAGTCTCAAAACAACAAAAACAAATTAATATAAATACGCTTATATTAGTCGGTGTCGCCATTAATGCATTGGCATTCGCTGTTATTGGATTATTAAGTTTTTATGCCGATGACAGCGCACTGCGGTTAATTAACTATTGGACCATGGGCTCATTAGGCGGTGCGAGCTGGGATAATATAAAACAGGCGAGTCCTTTGCTTTTACTGAGCCTTATCGGGCTATGGCGATTAAAAGAGCCAATGAATCTACTTCTTATCGGTGAATCACAAGCTCAATACTTAGGAGTCGATACCAGCAAGCTTAAATTATACGTCATTATATTAGTGGCATTGGGCGTAGGTGCGGTGGTTGCGCTAACAGGTTTAATTGGCTTTGTTGGTTTAGTTGTCCCTCATATTGCACGCCTAATGGTTGGGCCTCATTTACGAAATATGCTGCCACTTTGTATGCTTTTAGGTGTCATAGTGTTGCTACTTTCAGATTGGTTAGCACGCTTGGTTGTTATGCCTGCGGAGCTGCCGATAGGCATTATAACGGCGTTACTTGGGGCTCCACTATTTATATATTTGATCATTAAAAATAAGCGAGATTGGTCATGATCACGTTTAACAACCTCAATATAGGCTTTAACACCCATCGTGTTTTAGAGGGTATTAGCGGCAATATCCAAGCAGGACAACTTGTCGCACTGATAGGCGAAAATGGCGCAGGTAAATCGACCTTACTGCATACTTTGGCAGGCATGCATCCCTTTGAGGGAGATATACTATTTAATACCAAACCTTTGCATTCATTTTCTAAAGAGCAATTAGCTAGCAAGCGCGCTGTAATGATGCAAAGTAACCATGTTGGCTTTGATTTTAGTGTAGTTGAACTCATTGCTATGGGTCGCTATCCCTATACAGAGTCTCTTAAAACACAAGCCAATAAAGTTCAAAAATATGCCTCACTTATGGATTTAACCCATTACCTAACACGTCGAATGAGTGCGCTTTCGGGCGGCGAACAACAGCGTGTTCATATGGCGCGCACATTAGCACAGTTAGATGCTTTTACTGCGCAAACGGGGCCTAAATTAATGTTGCTCGATGAGCCAACATCAGCGCTAGATATGCGTCATCAACATACTTTACTTAGCTGTGTTAGAACCTTTGTAGAGCAAGGAAACAGCGCCATTATTGCTATACACGATCTTAATTTAGCAAGCCTTTATGCAACCAACGCTATTTTATTACACAACCAAAAAGTGCTGCAAAGCGGGTCTATAAATACCGTTTTAACAGCACAAAACTTACAACAAATGTACGCCATGAAATTGCACGTTAACCCTCATCCTTATAACGATGCGCCCATGGTTTTTTCTCAACGTCAGGAGTTTTCATGAGAGAGCAAGCATTAAACGACGCACGTACGCTCGTTTTTAAAACCCATGCCGGCGTAATGTCGACCATTTCAAATAATTTACGCGGCTATCCGTTTGGCTCTGTTACACCTTATATGTGTGACGAACAAGGTCGCATCTACTTTTTTATTAGTGACATAGCTCAGCATACCAAAAATTTAAAACAGGACTCACGCATGAGTCTGACTATTTTTGATGCCGCCGATTATGGCGATCAAAACGAACATGGGCGAGTAACACTCGTAGGTGATGGCTCTATTGTGGCAAAAGAGCAAAGCGAAGTGCTACTTGATAAATATATAGCTTTGTACCCTGAGGCTGCAAGCTATCGCAATGCGCATGATTTTCAGCTTTGGCAATTAGATGCAGTACGGGTGCGTTATATTGGCGGTTTTGGAAAAATATTTTGGCTTGAGCAAAACGAGTGGCAAGCTCAGCCTAAAAAGTGGGATGAAAGCCAGCAGCAAAGCATGATCACTCATATGAATGAAGATCATCAAGATGCTATGTCGCTGATATTAATGCAGCACTATAACGTAGCCGATAACACCCCAATAATGAGCGGCCTACTACCCACAGGCTTTTATATACAAAGCCACAAGCGTAATTACTTTATTAATTTTGCGAACGAGTGCGATAGCCCATTAGCCGTGCGAAAAGCACTTGTAGCCTTAACAAATAAAGCTCGAAACAGCTCAAACCAACTAGCACAGACAGTATGAAAAAATTAATAGCCTTACTAAGCACTACACTGCTACTGAGTACCAATGCTGCATATGCAGACGAATGCACACTAAATATAGATGCAAACGATATGATGCAGTTTTCAACTAAAACACTAAGCGCCCCTAAAAGCTGTAAGCAAGTGACCGTAAAGCATAGGGCGTGTTGAACTTTGCGGATTGGAATTTGTTCAATCTAGGGGCGATTAAGTCGCGGCGCGAGATTTGTAACCTGGTGGGCTAAGTAAAAATCGAGCAACAATGAGTTTATCGCCCCTAGGCAGAACCCGAAGGACAGCGCATGTTTGGTATTTATGCTGCGTTATCGCCTATTTATGTGGAATAACCACACTTCATAGGCTCTGTCTTGCCTAAAAACCAAACACACTGCTGCAAATTCAACCATCAAAGATCAACACGCCCTTGCCACACCGGTAAATTACCTGCCAATGTAATGGGTCATAACTGGGTGCTATCTACGATTAAAACATGCAAGGTATTATCACAGATGGCAACGCTGCAGGGCTTAGCAACCACTACATAAAGCCTAATGATAGTCGTGTGATTGGTGCTACAGACATTATTGGCGGCGGTAAAACAACCGACGTTACTTTTAAAACCAGCGGCTTAACCGCCGGAACCGATTACACTTTCTTTTGCTCTTTTCCTGGCCATTACGCCATGATGAAAAGCACATTTACGCTTAAGTAAATATTAAAAAGTGTATTACACAAACACAGTGCCAACCTATTATTGGCACTGTGTTTTCTCCCCTCGTTTGGCTAAAGCTTTAAATGCAGCTTGTTGATGTGCTTTTTGCACATAGCGAGCAGGCAAAGCGTTAACTTCTAATTGATAACCACTTTGCTCAGATTGTACCTTTGATACTGGCGAAACCCATACAACATTAAGCTCTGGGGCAACTCGCTTAATTACCCGCGCTATGCCTTCACCATTTCTCACATGAAAGTCACCAGCTAAATGTATAACCTGCGTGCCCTTATTTTGACTAATATAGTTAACGATAGACTCAGCCATGGTTTCGTCCCAAGTAACTTGCGCGGCGTAAAGTTTTTCGTTTTTACTCGCCGTTCCATGATGCATGGATTGCATAAAGCGTTCTTTATAAAGGCTTGGAGAAGTATCTATCTCTTTTGCAATAAAACTACGCTGTTGTGGGTCGAGTTTATTAATATAATTAATACCTTGGCGACCAATACAGGTAACAATATGCTTAGGCGCATTTGCAGCTATTACATCGCTATTTTGTATCTTCGCCAATTCCACTAACGCACGATAATCGCTCTTATAATTAGGCCAAGCCTTAGTATTATCAATTAGGTATTGTTCACCTATTTTACTCTCAAGATAAAGGTTTAGTGTTTGCTGATCAGCGCGACTAAATTGCTCAAGCGATAAGGCAATAGGCTTATTTTGTGTGCTTAATTGCTGAAATAGCTGAGCCTGAAATAAGTGCACACCGGGGTGTGTATGCCATTCACCGACTAAAACAACATCGGCATTCAAAAGCGTGGACTCTGACAATATTGAATTAACTCGCTGGCCATTTGCATTATAAAGCCCGTAATTATACAAGGATGAATTTTGAGATATTGATACTGTGTTTGTACTGCAGCCTGATAATCCACTGAGTAAAACAAGTGCTAAAAATGGGTTTTTCATATCGGTTTTTATAAAAATAAGAATCAAAACAATGAAGTTAGTATACACAACAAACTGCTTTAAACCTATAAATGCAAATAAAAACAATTATCATTTGATTTTTTAAGATTTCTGTTTTACAGTCTTAAAAAATATACAGATATGGAACGTCCCATGGCCTTACCTTTTTTATGTGCTCGACACAAACAACATGTTTTATGTCAACCAGAGCAAGCAATTATAGATATTCAAAATGCGCAGCTAAGTGGCGAAGCGCTGTTTAAACGATACCAATTTGCACAAGCATTGCCGTATTTGGGGTGTGCACTTGAAAGTGCGTCCTTATTAGCTCAAATGTATAACTGTGCGAATAAACAGCAAATCATACAAATTACCTCACTTACAGAGCGCCTTTATTCCACACTTCACTTTTTAGACGAACAAAGTGCTGCGCACAATGCACTCATACAATCTATTAATCTGCTAAACGAGATATTGTATAGCGATGATGAATATCATGACTTAGCGCTTTCATGCATTACACAGCTAAAAAAATTAGCACTGCAACATCCTCCACACCTTACTAAGCACTAATCTTTATGGCAATAAGCAACGCGCTAAACAAAATTGGGTTAACTTTTTATATTAATAATGGCTAACATATCTTCTTCGTCTTCATCTAGGCCAACTTCTTCAAACCCAAAACTAGAATAAAAATCCTTAGCAACAGGGTTTTGCGGGTTATAACAAATCTCGATTTGTTCAAGCTTAGAAGTCGTTTTAATCTCTGCAATTGCCATTAATAATGCTTGGCGGCCAATACCTTTATTTTGATGATGTTCATCTACCATAAAACGCCAAATAGAAACTTTTGTAGGGGTTTCTTGCACCCACATAAAAAAGCCTACAGGCTTATTATTTTGGTAAATAGCTTTACAGGTATGTCCACTATTGTAGTGCGCCTCAACTAACGACCACATATTACACGCTACGTATTCTTGTTGCGCTTTGGTAACGTCTAAATCGCATACCTCTTCGTAATTAGCAGAAGTGATATCTTCCAATGAAATGTTCATTATTGTCCTTAATTTAAAACATGGAGTTATAAGTAGTTTTGTTTTATCACGTTATCAGCACTAACATATCTAGGCAATGTATTCTTTTTAGGCACAAAACCACAGTAATAAATACTGCGGCTTTGTTTTTACTAAATACTTTAAGCTATGTGCTTTTAGTATGCGCCTGCGCTATATATAAGCTCGTAACTGTGGCTGTAAATCTCAAGGATGTTACCAAACGGGTCTTCCATGTAGATCATGCGGTACGGCTTTTCACCAGGGTAGTAGTAACGTGGCTCTGGCATACGTTTTTTACCACCTGCGGCAACAATGCGATCTGCTAAGCCTTCTACATCTGGGTCTTGTACACAGAAATGGAAGATACCGGTTTTCCAGTATTCAAAGTTGTCTTTAGGGTTTTCTTGGTCTTTAAATTCAAAAATTTCTACACCAATTCGGTCGCCTGTTGAAAGATGCGCTATTTTGAATTTTTCCCAATTTGGACCAAATACATCGGTACACATTTCGCCAATTGGGCTGTTGTCTTCAGTGATCACGGTAGGCTCCATTATGGTGTACCAGCCCATCACCTTAGTGTAAAACTCTACGGCTTTTTCAACATCGGGAACTGAAATACCAATGTGCGAAAAACTACGTGGATATGTATGACTCATAATAAATACTCCTACTTAACTATGTTTAGTTGATGGAGTTAGTTTACGAATTGACCAACATTAAGTAAAATTATCATTAATCATCATTTTGAGTATATTTTGTAATGATAAATCCGACATGGTTAAACACGTTTTGTACTTTAGTTGATGTAAATCATTTTACCCAAACCGCCGAGCGCCTTTATATGACCCAGTCAGGCGTAAGCCAACATATAAAAAAGTTAGAGCAGCAACTAGATTGCGCCTTGCTTGAGCGTCACGGTAAACAATTTACGCTTACTATTCAGGGTCAAAATTTATATCAGCAGGGTAGTCAGTTACTCAAAGAATGGCAGTTTTTAGAGCAGCAATTAAAAGATGATTCACCTTACAGCGGTTTAGTTAAAATACAGTCGCCAGGCAGTTGCGGGCTAAAGTTTTACAATCAACTATTAGCATTGCAAGTAGAGTACAAGGAGCTAATTATAGATTACCGCTTTGCTCCAAATACCAGTGTTGAACAAGCAGTGGCCAATCATAGTGCCGATATTGGCTTTTTAACTCAAGCGCCTACCCTTAGTGAAGTTACCAGCCACAAAATTGGTAAAGAATGCCTATTATTAGTAACGCCCGCACATATAGAAAACCCAACATGGAGCGCATTAAATCAACTAGGTTTTATTAGCCACCCCGATGCAAAACATCATGCACAGCTTTTATTAAGTGAAAATTTCCCAGAATTTGAACATGTTGATCAAATTAAGCAAACGGGGTTTTCTAACCAAATAAGTTTAATACTGGAGCCGGTAAGTTTAGGGCTGGGTTTTACGGTTTTACCAGCACACGCAGTAAGTGCTTTTAATAAACCTGCGCTTATTAAAACGCATCATTTAACCAAACCAATTAGCGAAAATATTTATGTGTGTCATCACCGAAATAGACCATTAGCAAAGCGTATGCATAGCGTTATTAACGCAATAAAAGCAGGCTAGGGCACCCAAATCAGCGCCCGTAAAGCCCCTTTACAGCTTAAGCTGTACGTTTAGTTTTTTGCGTAATGTCTGTGAAGCTCTGTTTGCTTTTTAAATAAACCTTATGCACAGCAAAAGTCAGTAAAGTCATTAGTACCATCATACAAAGAGTCGGCCAAAGGCTAAGGGTATGATAACCAAGCGCCCCCATAAACCAGCAAATAAGTACCCATTGAATAACATATAGCGCGGTTACATTTTTACTGGCATATAAAAGAGCACGTGTAATAGGACCATTATATTTATCAGCAAAAATATACTGTATAGCCGCTAGGGCACATAAATTTAAGCCAACTAAATAGCTAATACCGCCGCCATTTAAATGGAAAAAGTTGCCAAACTGTCCTTTAAAATCAATGGCTAACCATATGCCGCCAATAACAAGTAAAGCAGCACCAAGTTGTGCACATACTTTATATAAGTAATCGGCATTTTGTTGATTACTAAGGTATAAACGACCAAGTACATACCCCGTTAATATCGCACTTATCCAAGGAAATGCCGGAAAATACACTTGATAGTTATTAGCAAAAAACAAATCGCTAATATAAGGTGAAAGCGTAAATTGTTGCCCCCTCACAAACTGGCTCATAACTGCAATTGCAATGGCTAAAACCGCAATCCATATTGTTTTCCAACGGGCAATATTAAGCACACCAAACAGCAATAAGCTAACTCCAGCCAGTTGTAAAATATCACCTGTTAACACCATAAATTGTAACTGCCCAGCACTGAGCGGACTTTGCCAGCCATAAGCATTTATAAACGCCTCGGGCATGGTATTAAATACTTCAATAGGTAGCCAAAACTTGGCCGCATTCATTAAATAGGCAAGCAGTAAAAGCTGTAAACCACGCTTAATTAATAGCAAGGGTGTTTGCCTGCGCGAAAGCGCCATAGATAGCCCCATTGCCACCAAAAACGAGGCGGTGCCTTTGCCAAGTATATGTACAACCGTACCAAATGCGCTTTCACTTTGAAGCGCTGTGGTGGCATACATCCATAAGGTATGCACAATAATCATAATGAAAACGCTCGCACCACGCGCAAGATCAATCGTTTTAAGACGTTGGTTCATTGGTTTTAATATCCTTTTTAGGGCAGGTTTGGCATTTGCTATAACCGGCTAAATAATAGCGGCAACAGGTTAAACGCTGGGGGTTTTCAGTAAATGGCGCATCAAGGCTAAAGTGCTCACAAATAAGGGTATGCAGCTGACGATGGCAATTATTGATATGTAAAGTGGTTGCAAGGGCTAAGCTATGAGCTCGCTCAATAGCACTACTTAACGAATCGAGTAATAACCGTGCTTGTTCTTTTTTACCCAGCGCGTAGTCGGTATTTACCCATTCACCAACTTGGCTTATAAAATGAGTAAACGCTTTGGTTTGCTCAGCTTTACTTACTAACACGCCATTATTCAGGTTAAACCCACGACAATAAGCGCCATTTACCGCTAACGGCATGTTAATGGGGTCAGCCGTACTTTGCTTGCAAGCAAACCAATAGCAATAAGCGTAAATAGCTTGCCAACAAAGCTGCAAATACAAATGCCGACTAATAAATTGCTTAGGCGCAGTCGGGTACTGCGCCTTACAACGAACTGTTAAAGCGCGCACTAATAATAAGCTCGGTTTAAAAGTTCGTTGTACGGGTTGATGGCAATATAAAAACTGCGCAAGGGTAATCGGTTTAGCCATACAGCTTTGCCGATACGGGGTTGTTTAAGTTACCAGCAAACTGCAAACTACCTGCCGGATCCGTTAAATCAACCATTTGCTCATTATTACCCAGCTGTAAGCGGTTTAAACAAGAGTGAGCAAACTCATCACTAAAAAAGTCATACTCTTTAAATCGCTCATTTAAAGCAGGGTTAGCATGTTGATATGCTTTAACACTTTGCGTAACACACTGCCAAAAGTCATGCTCTGTAATACGCTCTTCTCGCACTAAAATTGCCACTAAGTATCTAAAGAAGCAGTCAAATACATCGGTAAATATACTTAACAGCTCAAGCTCTTTAGGCATAGAAACATGAATACGTTCAACCCCTGCAGGCAATACTTCAGTGCTATTAAGTAAGGCAACCTCTTCACCTATGTCTTTCATATATGCGCCCACTGGCACCGAATTTTTAAGCTTTAAAATGAGGTTTTCACCGTGGGGCATAAACACTAATTTATGCGCGTAAAAGCAATGTACTAGCGGAATTAAATAGGCATTAAAGTACTCATGTAACCACTGCTGCGTGCTCAAACCACTTTGCGCTATCCATTCGCCCACTAAACTTTGGCCATTATTATCTAAGTGTAATAACGCTGCCATAGTGGTCAGTTGTTCATCACTATTTAAATTATGGTTTGGGTTTTCTCGCCATAAGCAGGCAAACATTTTACGATAGGGTGTATCCCCAAGGGCGTGTTGCTCAAACGTATGATGGGCATAACCTAAGGTGGCGTATTCTCTAAGCGCTGTAAAATTAGCGCCTGCGAGTTGTTGATCTTGGCTAACCTTTTCAAATACCCAATCGTTAATGGCAGGAGTCACCGCCATGTAAGCACGCGATAGGCCACGCATAAATCCCATATTTAAAATCGACAACGCCACTTTTAAATACGGCTTATGCGGGTGCGAGCAATTATATAAGGTCCGAATTGATTGTTGCGCTTGATATAAATCGTCACCTTCACCTAAATACACTAATCGCTGATTTGCCAACTCATTTGCAAATACCACACTCAATTTATGTTGGTACTGCCAAGGGTGAGCAGGAATGAGTAAGTAATCACCGGGGTTTAGGTTTTGAGCTTTTAGCGCTTTGTTAAACGCATCTCGGGTGGTTAAATCTAGCTCATCACTTATATGGCTTGGGTAATCGGCAAAGTATTCACTATGGGCAAAGTCGCATACCGCTTTATGCGCTGCTAACCACAGTACTTTAAACGGTTTGCCTACTTCTGGCGCATAACGTAAAAAGTCAGCTTTACTAAAACCAATGCGGCCATTATTAGCAACAAAGGCAGGATGCCCTTCACTCATTGCGGCTTCTATTTTTTGCAGCCCTAAATTAGCTAACTGCGCCGCTGTTAACGTGTTATTTTCACGTTTAAAGCACGCACTGGCTAAAGTAGCATTTAGCTCTTCAAGGTAGGTGGCAAGGCGCTTACCCGTTAAACCTAGCGCAGGCCCTTGCATACTAAAAAAGTGCAACACATCTAGTGGTTGCAGCTCTTCGTTAAGATTGTAAAAGCATAAGCTTGGCTCGTCTATATCAATGTGGTTTAGTGCCATAGCACGGCCATTAAAAATAAAGTAACCGCCTTCAACATTCACTTTAAAGCCTCGCTTTGTTGTCTCTGCGGCCAATAAACGCTCGTGCACTAGCTCGGTGAGTGCTTTAGCTTGTAAATGCCGATTTGCCCATTGCCAATGTGGCTGTATCACGTAATCAGTTTGCAAAGGCGCTAACGAATCAGTAAATAGTTGGCTGTGCCTATCAAAGGCTGCTTTATTACAAAAGCCTAAATAAGCGGCTTTTTCGCCCAGTTGAACTTGCTGGGTATGCACAAACCCCAAACGTTTATTTAACGTATGAATTTTACTATTAGCAATGTCGGGCTCAACCACAACACGGGCGGCACTGTTTTGAGCAAAAATACTTTGCAGCACGCACTGCATCATTTCAAAACTAAAATGGCGCTTAGGTGCCGTGTTAGGCGCTAATAAAATATGCATACCCACATCATTAGGTTCAACCTCGTACGCCGCTTTCATTAAGCTTTCGTGCTCAGGGCTATAAAGCTCAACTAAAGCCAATAGGTTATTATTTTGCTCGATCACGTATGCCTGATGATGAGGCGTATCAATAATATCTTGATACGCTTTAGTTATTTGTTGCTCGGTTTGCTGCTGCATACCCCAAAAAAGTGCATACGGTTGCTTAAGCCAATAGCAAACTGTTGGCATATCTGTTTGTTGTAATAACCGCATAGTCACTTTGCCGGTATGCTGTAGGGTGGTTACAAAAGATGAAAAATACATAAAAACTCCAAAAAATCTTAAAAACTAAGACGCTGAACGCGCAGTTCGAGCAACAGCCTTAACCCGCCAAAGCAAAATAAAGGCAAGGCTTGCAAAGCCAATGGCAGCAAAGTAAAACACAACCGTTGTTGAAAGATGCTCTACGCTCATACCCACTAGTAACGATGCTAAAATAACCCCTATATTTTGAGCAATGTGCACTTTGGCAAAGTCGCTGCCGTAATGTGCAGGCTCACTTTTAGCAAATAGCATTACCTCTAGTAGTACCATCACTTGAAATAGCGCAAAACCATATAAAACACGTGATAAAATCACTACCCCCACCGACTCCTGCGCTTGTAAATAAAGCCCAAGTGCCCCCAAAATAAGTGCACATAACAAAGTGCTAGTGCGGCTTAATGTTGGCAGTGGTAGATGCTGCCTGAAATGGTTAAAAACCAGCATAACAAGCGCGGCAAAGGCAGGAATGGCGTATACAACAGCGCTTTGCAACGTGCTGCTTTGTGCGTTTAATGCTTGCCAATGAGTAGTAAAGAAGGGGCGAATTAAAAACGCGCTAAAATAAACCACCACACTTAAAAAGCAAAATTGCCAAATAAAATAGGGAATACGTTCTCGCGGTTTTTCAGTCGCTATTACTTGCTGATAAATACCTGTTTTTAATGAATACATTAAGTAGGCGCATAATAAAACCTGAACTAGGTCACCGGCACTACTGAGTAATAACGCGTAGCGTGGCTCTGCTAAACTAAAGAAATAACCACCAATTAAAGCGCCACCAATCGCACCAAAATGCATCAATACAGAAAACAGACCAATAATAGATAAATGCTTAGTTTGTTGTTCTAATCGCAGTGCAAATGGGTAAATAAGTAGGTAACTTGCTTTTAGTACCAGCATGAGCTGGTAGTAAAACCAAAACTCCCACGCCGTTGTTGCAAAATAACAAAGCACGCCAAAACCAGCGGCTACCACCTGGGTTACTAACCACAAAGCCAACTCATTGTATTTTTTAGCGACTTTAGCCCATAGCGGTAAAGCCAGCATTACAGTAATACATGAGTTAGCCACAAAGAGGCCGATTAGGGTGGCGTTACTAATAGCAAATTCACTAGCAAAAAATTGCGGATAAAACGGTAGCAGCAAGGTATCGCATACCACCGAAATAACCGTCAGCAAAATTAGCGCTAAACGAAGACTCATGCGGCGCTACTCTGCTGTTGTGTTGATAGGGTGACATCACTTAAATCAAAGTTTTGAAAAGCAATTTTTTGCTCAACCTGATAAGGCGAATAACCTAAAATTTCACGTAAAATAATACTATTACGGTAGCAAGCCATACCTAAATCTGGAGTTACAAAACCATGAGTATGCTGCTCGGCATTTTGTACAAAAATACGTTTTTGTTCGCTATCTACCGCATATTCACGGCTTACTAAATAACGACCTTGCTCATCTTGGGGTAATTGCTGGGCAATATTATTTAAAAAAGCAGGGCGCTGATATTTAAAGCCCGTGGCGCAAATTAAAAAGTCGGTTTCTATTGAAAAGGGCTGCTCAAGCTCCTGATGATAAAACTCAGTCAGTAAACGCTTACCTACTTTTTGAGTGCTTGTTAGCTTGCTGTTAGTTTTAAATGTAGTGGAAATTGGCCCATCAAGGCTTTGTGCGTAGAGGGTGTCGAAAATGTCGTTAATTAAATCGCCGTTAATGCCCTTAAATAGATTTTTTTGGTTTTGATTGAGCCAATCTCGCTGCTCAGTTTTTAAATTATAAAAGTAATCTACATACTCAGGAGAGGTCATTTCAAGGGTGAGTTTAGTATACTCAAGCGGAAAATAGCGCGGTGAGCGTGCTATCCAATCAAGCTGCAAGCCTTGCGGTACTGCTTGTTGCAATAAGGTGTGGTAAATTTCTGCTGCACTTTGTCCAGCCCCCACCACAGTAACTCGTTTAGCCGCTTTTAATTCATCAAGCCGATGACAAAAATCGCTACTGTGCATTACGTTATTTGAGTTACTTTGCACAGCGCAATCAGGAATATACGGTGCAGGCCCTGTGCCCAAAACAATATGGCGAGTCACATAATGTTGTATGCCATTAGGGGTGTTACAGCTAACGGTATAACACTCACTTTGCGGGCAAAACTCAACTTGAGTGACTGTTTGTTCAAAGTTAACATTTGAAAGCTGCGAGCAAACCCATTGGCAATATAAGTTGTATTCACGGCGCAATAAAAAAAAGCTTTCGCGAATATAAAACGGGTATAAACGATTATTTAATTTGGCATAATTTAAAAAGCTATACTGGCTGGTTGGATCTGCCATGGTTACTAAATCCGACATAAACGGAGTTTGTAATGTAACGCCCTCAAGCATCATTCCTGGGTGCCAATCAAATTCACTGCGCTGCTCTAAAAACAGACTTTTTACATCTTCGAGCGGTTCACTTAAACACGCTAAAGATAAGTTAAATGGGCCAAGGCCAATAGCTATAAAATCGTAAGGTTGATTATCCATTATGCAATTTCCCTATAAGTTTGCCATGCAATGTGGCTAATTTGTTCAATAACAGCGCGTACATCTGTTAATTGGCACTGCGCATTAAGCAATGTAAATTTAAGATAATGACGACCATTTATTTTTGTACGGGCAATCATGGCTTCACCGGTTTGTAAAAACGTTTGTCGTACATGCAGGTTTAAAGAGTCGAGTAAATCAAGGTCATGTTTTAAATCATCAGGGGCAAATCTAAATACTAAGGCACTAAGCTCAGGGTAGTTAACTACTTCAAAGTCGGGATGGTCGTTAAGTACAATATGCGTTTGGCGCGCAAGACCAATAACTTTATCGAACGCGCGACCCAGCGGCGCTTCTCCAGTGGTGCGCAGTGTTAGCCATAACTTTAAGGCATCAAAACGGCGAGTGGTTTGTAGGCTTTTATCAACCAAATTAGGCGTGCCATTACCGGCCTCTGCTAATGGGTTTAAATAATCGGCATATAAAGTAATGTGGCTAAAATGGCGTTTATCGCTTAATAAAAAGGCACTACAACTAACCGGTTGCATAAATGATTTGTGATAATCAATCGTTATTGAATCAACCAACTCAATGCCATTAAGCGCATTGCGGTGGTGCTCGCTCACCAACAAACCGCCACCATAAGCGCAATCTACGTGGCACCATAGCTGCTCTTCTTTAGCTAGCATGGCAATATTATGGATTGGATCGATGGAGCCAAAATCGGTTGTGCCTGCGGTAATAACCACTGCAATGGGTAAATCACCTTGCGCTTTGCTTGTTGCTATGGCGGTTTTAAGTGCCTGCATATCCATTTGCATTTCGCTGTTTGTAGCCACCGGCACCACAGCGTTGTAACCTAAGCCCAGTAACGCCGCTGCTTTTTGAATACTAAAGTGCGCCACCTCAGAGCAGTAAATTTTAAAGCGCGAGGCAACAGCTGGTAAGCCCTGAAGTTTCACCTGATGCTCTGGCGCATATCGGCTTACTGCTACTTCACGAGCAACCAACATTGCCATTAAGTTTGATTGTGTGCCGCCACTAGTAAATACTCCATCGGCAGTGCTTGGCAATGCTGCTTTTTGGCATGTCCAATCAATCAGCTTTTGCTCAATTAAGGTCGCACCTGCACTTTGATCCCACGTATCTACCGAGGTATTAATAGCAGCAATAATGTGTTCGGCCACCACAGCAGGATAGGTTACAGGGCAGTTTAAATGCGCCATGTAGCGAGGATGATGAAAATACACGGCATGATCTAAATACACGCCTTTTAGCTCTTCAAGCACCGCCGGAAAGTCAGCCAAAGGCTTTGATAAATCAACATCGTTTACTACTTTTGCTAACGCATTTACCGACACACCTGAAAATGGCTTTTGGGCTTTAGCCATCGCTTGCTGTACCGCCGACAACCCTTGCAAAGACGCTATTTGATAATTAATGAACTGCTCTAAATTGAATTGTGGGGGCAGGCCGCTTTGTTCAAATACAGCCTGTTTTTCAATGGTATTAATATTTAACACGTGAGATTGAGACACATCAACATTCCTTGAGTACACTTTTTAGGTGCAAGGATCTTAATGATAATGATTTCTATTTACAATAATGAAAAAAGATTAGATAACAACTTTTTTTAAATTAGAGCTAATAAGCTTGTCGTATATTTTTAACAAAAATCGATAAGCCATATTATTAAACGACAAGCATTACATGCAAAAATAAAGTTAAAAAAGGGGGAATTGAGCAATTATTTTAGCGGTAGCAAAGCCACGTTTAGCGATTGGCACCTATTTAAACATGAGCAATAAACACGCAATTGAGCTCAATAATCACTGTTTATGAAATATTTAATACAAAATTTAAAGTATTGGCGGTTTTTCTGTTACGTTGGTGTTTGTATTAACGCTAAAGGACGTCATGATGGAAGTAAAACAATTAGCAAGTCAGACCTTAATCGGCTTAAAAGTAAGAACCTGCAACGCCAATGAAATGAACGCTGGCACTGCAAATATAGCTGAACTTTGGCAAAAATTTGGTGAAAAGTTTGCCAACAGCCTTACCCAAAACACCAAAGTGTATGGTGTGTATACTAATTACGAAAGCGATCTCACTGGCGATTTTGACGTAATTGCCTGCTGCGATAATTTATCAATTAAACTCCCTGAAGCTAAAAAAGTAACCACCCAAGCGGGGCGTTATTTGGTATTTAAAGGTGAAGGTGAAATGCCCGATGCAGTAATCGATTTATGGGGCGAAATTTGGCAATACTTCAGCTCAGACGATTGCCGCTATGAACGTACTTACACCAGTGATTTTGAGTATTATAAAAACAGTAACGAAATAGAAATTGCCATTGCAATTGCAATTGAAGACTAAAAAACGGCTAGGTTTGTAAGCGCAAACCTAGCCTTTCATTGGTGTAATTTAACTCCTGCCCACTAAATCATTGGTTATTACTGGCCAGCTTGGTTTTTAAATCATGTAAATCGCACGCCGTTATTGTAGGCGTTAGTTCCCAGGGGTCAAAAATAGCCTCACTTGAGCGCTGTATCCACGCAGCACGCATACCGTGCGATAACGCCCCAATCACATCAAACGGGTTACTCGATATCAACCAGGTATTAGCACCGGTTGAATTTGCCTCGCGTAAAAAATGACTATAAACACCGGGGTTGGGTTTAAAAGTTTTAATGTCATCGGCGCTCAACACGCCTTCAAAGTAATCACTTATACCTGCCGCTTCGAGCAAGGTATTTACCGCACTGGCCGCACCATTAGAAAACGCAAATAACCGATAGTTTTGTGCTTTTAAGCTCTCAAGCCCTGCTTTAACATCATCGAATGCGGGGAGGGTTTTATAGCGTGCTAATAACTGTGCTTTTTGCTCATCGCTTAAAGTTACCTTGTGCAGTAAACACGCATAATTAAGTGCCTGCTCAGTACACACCGAAAACGGCACGTAGTTTTGCATTAAGCCACGCCTAAACGAATATTCGAGTTGTTTTTCACGCCAAGTAGTTGAAAATGCGTGCGCGTTATCGCCAACCATATTTTCAAGTAACGACACCACGCCATGAGTATTTATAAGCGTACCGTATACATCAAACGCCAGTGTAGTTGCCATTAATGACTCCTGTTTAAATCGTTACTAAAACGCAATTTTATTGCTTCGCTTAATCACCTTATCAGTTAATAAAGTACAGTAACAGCACCCGCGTTTTAAGCAGTTGCTGTAAACCCCCGTTACGGTTTGGTTAAAAATACCGCATGTAGGTGGGGGTTGATAAAGTAATTAATCAGCAGCGCGAACAAACCCAAAACACACGCTTTGTTTTAGAATGGGTAGAAGGACTGTTGAGTTTGTAAGTGCTAGTTAGAAATCAAACTAAGTAATAGCTAAAAGTAGGGGTTATTTGTTTATCTTATTGTTTTAGACTGTTACTGATAAGCAAAATATTGATAATGGGTCAGCCAAAGTATTTGATGCCTGAAGTTAAGATTTTCCTCCTTTGTCCTTTATATCGGAGGGATAACCTCAGGTATTGCTACGAATGAAATAGTTCGAAAAAGTTAGCTGCCTTGGTTGCTGCATCAAATCAATGAGTTAACCTGCTTAACTGCTCAGGCTAATAGCGGCTGTGCGAGCGAAAAATATCCTTGCTTAACGGTTAAATATTAGGTTTAATGGATAAATAATGAACACTGAGCGACGCAGGGAAAGCTTAAATTATAATTGGTCAGCTTATTAAATTAGCTGTTTAGCTTAGATGATAAAAAGCCTTTCTTTTATATAAAAGTCCATAGCATAAACAACACCAACTCTGACACACCGAGCAGGTAGCGCATCAGTCCAACAAGCTATTTTGCAACACAAACAGCGTGTCGCATAAATACTAAAATGTTATAAGCACAAGGATAGTCATGTCACTAGCGAAATTTTCGGAAGTCCTCACAAATTTAGGTTGTTCAGTTGAAATTGACGATAGAACCCTCCTAATAGATATTGATGATAAAAAAGTTTTTTTGGAAGTTGATGATGTTTGGATTAAGTCAATAAATCATTTTTATCGTGCTAAACAGTATAGTTTTAACCCTGATATAAGGGTTTTAACAAGTAATAATTTCGTCGAGTTTCAAATAGTAAGATTAGATCCTAATTTTATCCCAAGACCAGAATTTGAATTTACAGATGACAAAGGTAGTTTGTTAACTATTACTAGAGCGTCAAATGAGTTTGTTTTAAGTCATTACTCCTCAACAGCTTATGAATACTTATTTGATTATGTAAAGCGTAAAATCGAGAAGCGTAGCGAAAGATTAAAAGCTCGGAAAAACGGTCGGTTACGAATTAGATTCGATGACTTGTTCTTTAACCCTTTTACTGCGAAGTACACTCCAAAACCTAAACTGTCTAAAGAAAAGATAGAGGTAGTAGGAAAAGAAAAAATCAAAGCCTGTCTGTTCAATTTGGCTTACGCCAAAGGGGAATGCTGGGAGCTTAGAGACGATATCAAGGCAAAACATTTCCAACATCTACAACCGGAACTTGAAGAAGAACCTTTAAAAATACCTAACGTAAAATATGATGATGATCTTGTGAGCTTTTATAAGGTAGCTAAAAGTAGTCAATTTCCAGGACAATCTTATTTGTCTTTCTATCATGTATTGGAATATAACTTTTTGAGAGTTGCTGACGAAATTCTCTTTAACTCTGTAAAAACTCAACTTAATAAGCCAAATTATAAGGCAACCTATTCAAATGTTAATAAGTTACTTTCTGTAATAAAAAAACATGATAAACATCAAGATGAAACTGAAATGCTAAAAGCAGTTTTGGCTAAGTATGTACAAGAAGATGAACTGATTGAATTCATAAAAAAATTGGAAGCGGAGTTAGATGAAAAAATATTCTCAAATAATAAAGCTATAGTCTTTGGTGAAAAAATGTCTATTAAATTGGAGTCAGGTCATGCAATCTCCAATACAGCAAAAGTCATTAAGCATATACGTAACTCTTTAGTCCACTCAAGTGATAGATATTCTAGAGAAGACTGTTTCATGCCTTTTTCAGAATCAGAATCGATTGTGAGTCAATATATACCGATTATTAAGTTTTTATCTGAGAGTGTTCTATTTTCTACAGCAGCGTAGGTGCTTATAACAAGCAATTCAATAAGGACAATGCTCCTGCGTCGATATTTTAACCAACTGTTTTTTGCCCATTATTTGGGCGCTATGTTTTTAAGGAGGTTTTGTGCAGGGATTAGAACATCTAAATTCACTTTATGATCGAATTGAATACTTTCAGAATGCTTTAATTGCTCAAGCGACTGGTGGTAACGCTGATGATGGTCATTATCAATTAATAAGGAAGGAAGCGCTTGATAAGCCAACAATTTCAAACCTTCTACCTCGTTGGGTTAGAGTAAATAGAAACTTATCTCAGTTCTGGCAATTTATTAAACACGAACATGATAACTACGCGGATCGCAGACAGCACATTTGGAATGCTTTTAGCCCAATATTGGAACTACTTGAAAGTGGCGAGACTCATCCTGCTCAGAAATCAATATCAGAAGTCCTAGAGAAATTTGATTCCGAAAGCATTCATTATGCTTGGGGTAAAGCGTTGGAAAGAAAAAGCACAGATCCAGAGGGTGCAATAACAATCTCTAGGACTATTTTAGAAAGTATCTGTAAACACATACTCGATGATAAAGGAGTTAGATACAACGCCACTTCTATTGAGTTGTCTGAACTTTATAAGCTCACAGCTAAAGAGTTAAACTTAGCACCTGAGCAACATGGTGAACAAGTTTTCAAGCAAATACTTGGTGGTTGTAGCGGTATAGTTAATGGACTTGGCTCTTTAAGAAATAAGCTGGGTGATGCACACGGTCAAGGTAAGAAACCAGTTAAACCACAAGCAAGGCATGCAGAATTGTCAGTAAACTTAGCTGGCTCAATGGCTTTGTTTTTGGTTTCAACTTATGATGCACAAAAAAAATAACAGACCCCCCAAGAACGGATGCAAAACGCTTGGCTTGCGTCACTTCGTTTCGAATTATAACCAAGCATTTTGCACCGCTTAGGCGGGCGTTAGCCAACAAGAGTTAGTATGTCAATCATAAGCATTTATCAAGAACCGAAAGACCTTTTTTTAAAACTAGCTAGAGAGGGAAGAAGGGCTTGGACTTCAGACTCCAAAGTAGATACCGCTGATAATCTTTTCAATTACTGCATAACAGCGCATTCCTTAAGAGATTGGTGTATTAAACACCTTTCTATTCCTAAAAAAGAATTTCATGAAGTTTGTAATACCTATGAACGACTAAAGTGGTGTAGAGACATAGCTAATTCTTCCAAACACTTTGGTCTCATGGCGGACAAAAAAAGTACCGTATCGAAGGTAAACGATATTAAAGATGAGTTGGTTACTATCACCCCTGATGGTCAAACTAGCTCTACTACACACAGTCGAGACTCTTTTATCATTGAAAAATCCAATGGTGAAAGTGAGTTATTGATGATGTTTCTATTTTATTCATTTTCAAACTGGGAAGAAATACTTGATAAGTATCAAATACCAAGGTACCCAGACTCTTTAAAGACTGAAATGTTTATAGAATTTACATAAAAGTTGGCTAACAAACGCTTAAAAAAAGCAGGCTTGCGCTCCTTCGTCGCTAATTTTAGCCTGCTATTTTGCGCCGATTAAGCGAGGCGTTGACATTCTCTGCAAATGGGGCACTCCCACTCAATCAATAATACCAAGCGGTTAGGTTTAATTATTTGTACTAGCTCAACCAATATTCAACAAACTTAAAACCTTTCACCTTTTGCCTTTTGCCTTGAACCTCTAAATTCAGCTGTAAACCCCCCTTACATTTTGATTAAAAAAGCCACACCTCAACATGTGTTAAGGTGTGGCTTTTTTACAGCTGCTTTAACTAAGAATTAAGCGACATTCGCTGCTAATAGCTCGTTACGTACTAGCTCTGCGCCTTTGCTTAGGGCGTTAAGTTTGCCGTTTGCGATATCGCGGGGCAGGGGTGCCATACCGCAGTTGGTGCAGGGGTAGAGTTTGTCGGCATCAACATATTTAAGTGCTTCGCGTAGGGTTTTTGCCACCTCTTCGGGAGTTTCTATGGTATTGGTGGCTACATCGATTGCGCCTACCATTATTTTTTTACCGCGTACGAGTTCTAGTAGCTCTATGGGTACATGTGAGTTTTGGCATTCTAGCGAAATAATATCAATATTCGATTTTTGCAGCTTAGGGAATACTTCTTCGTATTGTCGCCACTCTGTGCCGAGGGTTTTCTTCCAATCGGTGTTGGCTTTAATGCCGTAGCCGTAGCAAATATGCACGGCAGTTTCGCATTTTAACCCTTCTATGGCTCGCTCTAGACAGGCTATGCCCCAGTCGTTTACTTCATCAAAAAACACGTTAAAAGCGGGTTCATCAAATTGGATTATATCAACCCCTGCGGCTTCTAACTCTTTGGCTTCTTGGTTGAGTATTTTAGCAAATTCCCATGCTAGTTTTTCACGGCTTTTATAGTGATCGTCATACAGGGTGTCGATCATGGTCATTGGCCCTGGCAGTGCCCATTTGATTGGTTGGCTGGTTTGCTGGCGTAAAAACTTGGCGTCTTCAACAAATACCGATTTAGTGCGAGACACAGGGCCAACCACAGTGGGTACGCTGGCGTCGTAACGGTCGCGAATTTTAACCGTTTTGCGGTTTTCAAAATCAACGCCATTTAAGTGTTCAATAAAGGTGGTTACAAAGTGTTGGCGGGTTTGTTCGCCATCGCTGACTATATCTACGCCTGCGGTTTGTTGCTCGTGTAGGGAAATACGCAAGGCGTCGTGTTTGCCATCAACCAGCTCGCTACCTTTTAATTTCCACGGTGACCATAAGGTTTCGGGCTCAGCAAGCCATGACGGTTTTGGCAAGCTGCCAGCAGATGATGTGGGTAATAGTTTTTTCATAATAAATGCTGCCTTTAATTTTGTTGTGTGATTAAGCGATACTTGCTGAGAACTGCTGCAGCACTGATTGATAAGGCTTAATAAAATGCTGCTCGGTGAATTTGCCTTGCTCAACCGCTAATTGACCTCGTTCTGCGCGGTCATACACAATTTGCGTTAATGAATGATCATCATTTTTTAAATTTGGTTTATAACGGCTACCTGCGGCGGCATTGGCGTTATAAATTTCTGGACGATAAATTTTTTGAAACGTTTCCATGGTGCTAATAGTGCTAATTAGCTCAAGGTTGCTGTAGTCGTTAAGTAGGTCACCAAAAAAGTAAAAGGCTAACGGTGCAACGCTGTTTGGTGGCATAAAGTAGCGCACTTGTAAGCCCATTTTTTTAAAATATTGCTCTGTTAACGACGACTCATTAGGCTGATACTCTACGCCTAAAATGGGGTGTAAGTTTTCGGTTTGCTGATAGGTTTTATTATCAGACACGCTTAAACAAATAACCGGTGGCTTTTTAAAGTGCTGTTTATAGGTATTTGAGTTTACAAAGCATTTAAACAACTTACCGTGTAAGTCACCAAAGTTATCGGGAATACTAAATTGCGGTTTGCTTTTGTTATGCTCAAGCAATAACACGCTAAAGTCGTAGTCGCGCACATAGGATGAAAAGTTATTACCCACCATGCCTTCAATTCGCTCGTTGGTTTGGCGGTCAATAATATTGGTTTTTAATACCTCAATTGACGGAAATGCTTGGCCACTGCCTGCAATGTCTAAATCAACCGAAATGATCTCGAGCTCAACCTCGTAACGATCCCCTTGTGGGTTATCCCAACTAGCCAGAGCATTAAAACGATTGTTGATCATTTTTAGGGTATTACGCAGGTTTTGTTGGCGGCTTTCACCCCTTGCTAAATTAGCGAAGTTGGTCGTAATACGTGTGTTATTTGATGGATGATAGTTTTCATCCAAGTTAGTGCTTTTAATAGTAAATGTAAGATCAGTGCTCATAGCCGTATCCTTTCAATTTGAGTTGTTGCTGCTTTTATTGATGGCGCATTACTCGCTGTTAAAACCGACATAACGGGTTAGCTGTAATGGTGCTCTGCAGAGTTAATAAATTTATACGCGCTATGTAGCATGAAGAAAAACGGTATTATTTCAGGTAAAACATGAGCCAGATTCATTCTGTAGCAAAGTTAAATGGGTAAATTCAGCTAATTACCTATGACCCTCTCACAAAAACCGCTTTAGAAGTCTAGATTTCTAGATGTTTTTACGGGTGTTGTGATTTATTCATACAAAACGTGAGTATTATTCAATACTTATAAGTACTTAAAGTGCCATTTGCATAAACGGTTGTTGATATACTCGAATAAACCTTGGTGAGCTTAGATGTTTTATTAAACGTTTTTTACACGCAACTCACCGCCACAGAGCATAACAACCCTTAACATAAGAAGAGACAAAAGGAATGAGTGATTTAATAGTGTTAATTATATACTGCGCCATATTAGGTAGCGGTGTTGGTTTTTTAGCAGGCTTATTAGGAATAGGGGGCGGGCTGGTTATTGTACCCATACTCAGCATGATATTACTGCACTTTAATGCTTTGCCACCTGAGCAAGTAGTGGTGGTTGCCATTGCGACCTCGCTGGCCTCTATTTTATTTACCTCGACCTCGTCGGCTATTGCGCATCATAAAAATGGCAATGTACCCTGGAATATTGCACCTTGGGTTATGGTAGGCGTTGCCTTTGGCGCGCTTATTAGTGGCTTTATGGCTGCGCTGTTACCTGAGCATGTAGTGCGTTTGGTATTTGCTGTAAGTGTGGTGCTAATTGCACTTAAAATGATTTTTTCTGGTAAAAGTGATTCAGCAATAGCGCGCCCGTTACCAAACAAAGGGTTACTCAGTGTTTATACGACCATAACCGGTGGCTTGTCTGCCATGATTGGTATTGGCGGCGGGGCAGTATTGGTGCCGTTACTGACGTTTTTTTCTGTTGATATGAAAAAAGCCATTGGCTGCGCCTCGGCCTCAGGCATTGTGATAGCGCTGTTTGGTTCACTGGGTTATATCAGCTCAGGCAGCCAGTTATTTAGCCTAAAACAAGGATTTGCAGGCTTTGTGTATTTGCCCGCTTTATTGGGTATTGTATGCACCTCATGGTTTACCGCGCCACTCGGTGCTAAAGCCACCCATTATTTGCCAGTTTCAACCATAAAGAAAATATTTGCCGGCTTATTAATTGTAATGGCAATCAATATGTTTACTCGATAAGGTTAAAGTTCGCAGGCTTGCTTGCGAATATATTTTGAAATAATAAACTTTAAGGCAAGGATGCTATGAAAATAGTTAAATTAAGGGATAAAGTTGATAAAACAATCTTAAGTGTTGCTTTGTTCTTTTTGATATCACCTACTATAGGGTTAATTACAGGAACTGCTCATCAGCTTGGAACGACAGGCAGCGACTATCAACAAGCATCGTTAATTGATGACCCAGAGCAATACTGGCAAATTATTATCATGCAACTTACTATTACTTTAGCTATCGGTATCCAAGGGTTTATTACATTTCCAGCCTTAATTGCCGCACGCCAAAAAATATTAAAGTTTAGAGATAACAATAAAATAGTAGCCAATATCATATTTTATTTGCTCACTCCGATATTCTTTATCGCTTTGTTGATATTTTTAATATATTTATTTGAAGTATGAGAAGTGTAAGGTTTTAGATCCGTAACCCGCACCCCGACGCCCGTTAATCTTAAGACGGTTAACTAAAATCTACGTCATTTGCGCGTGCTTTATAAACTCGTCATAAATACTGTCTTTAATGAGCCTGTCGGGTGTAAAGGCATAATAATGCTGATAAACATTATCAATTCTACCAATGTAATTAACGTCGTAATGGCGTTCTACTTCGGCTCTTACCAAAATAGGCGCAGGGAATATCCCAAACCCTTGCTCACCGAGTGACTTCATTAATGCGCTGTCGTCAACATGGCCTGCTATTGTCATTTCAATGTCTTGCTCTTGCAGCCAATAATAAATAGCACGCGCGACGGGGCTTTCTTTTGCGGGGAGCACTAGAGGCTTGTTATTTAAAGACTGCGGAAACTGCTTATGTAACTGCGAATGCCATGTTTCGTTACCAAAAAGAGCAATTTGGCTTTTACCTATTTCATGGCAAAACGCCTTAAATGGCAAGGTGGTATCGAGTGGTTTATCGGCTAACACTAAGTCGAGCTTATGAATCGCCATTTGTGCAAGCAGCTCATCTTGTTGGCCGTCAATACAGTGTAAGTTTGTAATACGGTCGTTATTAATTAAAGGCGCTAGCCACTTCGACACCAGTGATTTAGGCAACACGTCTGAAATACCCACCTTTAACGTTCGTGAATAGTGCGTGGTATCACCTTGCGTGGTTTCTAGCCATTCATGGGCAATAGCAAACATATCATTGGTGTATTGCTGGGTTACATGGCCAAATTCCGTTAACTGTAGGCCTCGCCCTTGACGAATAAATAGCGGTTTTCCTAGTCGTTGCTCTAAGTTAGTAATTTGCGAGCTCACCGTTTGCGGCGTTAAATTAAGTATTTTACTCGCCGCTGCAATACTGCCGTGCTTACTTACTTGCCAAAAATAATATAAGTGATTGTAGTTAATGTTGGTAATCATTCGAAAATACCTGTTTTAAAGTAAGAAATAATCAGCTTTTTCCTTTGCCACTAAGTTAGTAGATTACAGTCATGCCTGCAACATAGTTACTATTAAAAGGTGTAATTGCATGAAGCTAAAACTTACAGTTAAAAACAAGATAATTAACGCAAGTGAAAAGATGTCGCTTTTAAAGTTGATAAAAAGCCAATTGGCAAAACATGCTTTAAATATTCGTAAAGTTGAGATTCAAATAAATGATCTTTCGAGTGATCGCCACGGCACTTTGCAGCAATGCAAAATTAATATTCTTTTGCCTGGGCTACCCAGTATTAATGTAAATACAAAGGGAAGAAGTATGCTGCAAGCGATAAAGCGAGCACTTAAAAGTTTGCAGCACATTCTCGTTAATAAGTATCAACCTTCGCAACCAAGCTCTTAATATCGCACTTGTAGTAGCAAGGATGCTACTTTTTTAATACCTCTCTAATTCCAAGTTATGTTTAGCAATAAATGATTCAATTATTGCCATTGAGCAGTATTTCCTTGTTGGGCTTTGTTCGACTCTACCCAACTCACAATAACTAAAAACCTTTGCCCTTTTTCCTTTAACCTTTGACCTCAGCTGTAAACCCCTCACACCATTTTGATTAAAAAGAGAGTTAAATTTCAGCCCCTAAATCCATAAAACTTAGATAAAAAAAACTCAAAATCGTAACTAAGCACTAAATTTGGGTTTTGATTAATAAGCAAGTGTCTACTTAATGCCAAACAGATTTATTTACTTGAGAAAATTGAGGTGGATAGAAGATACTGTTAAGGTACTTTGAAATGATAAAAAAATGCCTAACTAACGGCTAAAACCTCCTCCACCTCATAGGACGTTATCTGCTTAATTAAAGTGTTGATGTTCAAGTTTAACTAATGAAGCGAAAATGGAAAATTTCACCAAACTATTAGCAATTACACTTTATATATTTTCTTTGTCTGGCTGTACTTCAATTGGCAGTTACGTCATGTCAAACCCCGGTATCTATCTTTCTGAAGCACAGTTTATAAAAGCAAAACCTAGCGACATTGGCTTTGAAAAACAAAAGTTTTGCTCTTTTAGTACCACTCAATGCATTACATATCTGACTGCTGAACCTTATCAAGCAGCCGAATTTTCGCAAGAGAGTTCTGTTTATTACAACCTTCATGCAACTGGTAATAATGTAGAAAATACAATTTCACACAGAATGACACCAGACACATTTAATCGTTTTGAAGGCACTGCTTTATTACTTCATGGCTATGGGGGCAGTAAAGAAGCAATGATGGCTTCAGCTATCTATTTTAGAGCGCTTGGTATGAACGTTATTATTCCAGATCTTTTTGGCCATGGTGAATCAACTGAAGCATTTGTATTTGCAGCAAAAGAGCACGGCATTTTAAATGAACTGCTTGCTGAATCACTTTTAAATCAAATAAATAACCAGACTGTTGTAGTCGGCCATTCTATGGGAGCACTTACTGCAAGTAACTTATTATCATCAGAATATGTTGACGCTGCTATTTTACTTGCCCCAATGATGAGTTTTGACGTTGCAGCTAAGGAGTACTTACCTTATAAATCGCCTTTGCTTAGTCATTTTTTTCATAGCGAGATTGATAATATTGTTAACCAAGCAATGTTTGAGGCAGGAGTAACCATTCAAGAAACAAATTTATTGCCTAAATTAACTGAGACTAAAAAGCCTGTATTGTTAATTAACTCAGATGTTGACTCTCTATCCCCCCCGGCTTACTTTTCATCTATACAAAATGAGTTAGTAAAAAAAATAACTTTTAATGCTCGCTCTCATTCAAGTTTAATGGTGTTTGATCGTGATGATGCTATCGAAATTGAAAAATGGCTAATAACATGGTGAGCCTTGGCTGTTTTAGATGACATTGAGTGTATAAGTCATTTTTTATTATTGTTGAGTTTCGTTGCACTCTATCCAACTTACGCTTTGTAAACCCCCGTTACATTTTGATTAAAAAAGCCGCACACTAATAATTAGTGTGCGGCTTTAGTATTTTATTTTTTTAAAGCGATTACTTGTTTAATAAGTGCTTTTCAAAAAAGTCGGCCATCATAGTATGGTAATGCAAAGTGGTGCCCTTGCCTTCGCGCAAGCTGTGTGAACGGTTAGGGTATGAGAAAAACTCAAACTGCTTGTTGTGCTTAACGAGTTCGTCAATTAAACGCTCTGAGCCTTGATAATGCACGTTATCATCGCCTGTGCCGTGAATAAGCAATAGCTTACCGGTTAGGTTTTTAGCAAAGGTAATCGGCGAGGTGTTATCGTAACTCTCAGGATCGGTGTTTGGGTTACCCGCATAACGCTCTTGGTAAATGGTGTCGTATAAACGTATATCTGGCACGGGTGCTGAGGCAATGCCTACTTTAAATTTATCGCCATGGCGGAACAGTAAATTAAGGGTTGAGCTACCGCCGCCTGAGTGTCCCCATACGCCAACGCGATCGGTGTCTATTACATCCCAACGTTTAGCCATAGCATCTAGGGCGTCTACTTGGTCTTGCACTGTGATAGAACCAATTTTTTTATAAATCGATTTACGCCAATCGCGGCCTTTTGGTGCACGTGTACCGCGGTTATCAACCGATGCCACAATAAAGCCTTTTTGCGTTAACAGTGCTTTATACAGGTAACTGTTGCCTTCCCAGCGGTCTTGCACGGTAGAGCCCCATGGTTCGCCGTATACGTAAAATACAATTGGGTATTTTTTACTTTTATCCATGTTCTCTGGGAACATAATGTAGCCGTCAAGCTCGGTACCATCTTGCGCGTTTACTTTAAAAAACTCATGCTTGGGTAAGCTTTGTTCAGCCAGCTTTTGTTTGAGCTTTGTATTTTCAACTAAGGTTTTTACATTACTGTGATCGCTCACTTTAATGATCTCTTTAGTCGGTGGCGTACCAAATTTAGAGTAAGTATGCATTGCCCACGAGGCATCTTTTGACATGTAGTAGCTGTTTGATCCCTCAAACTCAGCAGGTGTTACCCGTACCGGTTTGCTGCTGCCATCAAGCGGTGTGCTGTATAAATAACGCTGACCAGGATCGTTTGGCGAGGCAATAAAATACATCACGTTTTTATCTTCATTGATGGTAAGCATATCAATAATGTCGTAATCGCCAGGGGTTAGGTCGATAATAGTCTTGCCATCGCGCGATACACGATAAAGATGACGCCAACCGTCGCGTTCGCTATGCCAAATAAAAAACTCGCCGTCTTTTGACCAGTTTGCTTTATAAAACCATTCGATAAACGCATCGTCTTTGTCTTCTAAAATCTTGGTCAGTTGCTGCTTTTGCCAATCAAACAACCACACTTTGTTATGGCTTTGCGGGCGGTTTAAGTCTTGAATCATTAATTCATTACCGGTGCCAGCCCAGCTAATACGCGGAATATAACGGTCGCGGTTATCGCCTTCAAGCTCAGCCCAACGGGTTTGTTTATCAGCAAGGCTTACCACACCAACACGCACGGCAGAGTTGGTTTCACCGGCCTTAGGATAAGGGAATTCTTTAAGGGTAGGGTACAGTTCGTCGGTGTTATTGATCATAGTGAAAAATTTAACGTCACTGGTATCAAGCTGCCAATAGGCGATTGATTTGTTGTCGGGGCTCCAACGAAAACCATCGGCAATGGTGAATTCTTCTTCGTATACCCAATCAAAATTACCGTTAACTATGGTGGCGCTGCCATCGGTTGTAAGCGCGGTTACATCGTTACTGCCAACCGATTGCATGTAAATGTTGTTATCGCGTACGTAAGCCACTTTTGAGCTATCTGGCGAGAACTTAGCAAACATTAACTTAGTAGGCTCAACATCCAAGCCACCAAGTTGCTGTAATTGGTTAGTCTCAAGGTTAAGTAACCAAAAGTCGCCTCGGCTGCGTGAGCGCCAAACTTGCTCACTGTTGGTAAATACCATCAGCCATTTACCGTCTTTTGACCACTGATAGCTTTCGATTGCAAATGGCTCGTCTGCGCCCTCTGGCAACAGCTTTTCAAACTCAACCAGTACTTTACGGCCTGTACCGTCAGCATTGTAAAATACAATGTCGTTGCCTTTTACGCCGTGCTCTTTTTCATCATCGACGTTGTTATCGTCTGCTTTTTCTTTTTCACTTTCGCGCTCTTCAAGCACAGTGTAGCCGGTGCCATCGTCTAGCCACTTAAAGTAAGTGCTACGCTGGGTTTTAAATTCTTTATCTTTATAAATTTGCGCTAGGCTTAATGGATTATTCACGGTACTCATCGCTGCATTGTTGTTGGTTGTTATGTTGGTACTTGAACATGCTTGCAAGCCTAAGCCCGCAACAATGGCCAGTGCCAAGCCCGATGTTTTGATCAGATTCATTGTTATTGTTCCTTGGGTCTGTTGCCCTTTATGGATTAAGGCGCTTATTACATTTACTGTAACAAAATAACCTACAGAATATCAGTATGCTTAACGCACAAAGCTATGGTTTAAACCCAAACTTTTATAATTAATTACCATGCTGGATTTTTAAATTCTTCACTGAGCGTGTCGATTAGTGCTCTTACTGTTGCTGATAAATGCTGACGAGAAGGGTAAAGCACATATATTTTCATTGGGTTTAATGTCCATGGCGCTAATACACGCTGCAAGCGACCATCCAGTATATATTGATTTGCCAAATACGTAGGCTGCACTGAAATACCACCACCGGCTATGGCTGCATGAAGTAATGTGGTGGCCTCGTTTGCACTTAAATTACATTTAACATCAACCGATTGAAATTCATCCCCGTTGTGTAAATGCCAAATATATCGGTCGAAGTTTTTATAGCCTAAACATTGATGAGTGCTTAACTGTTGTGGTGTCGTTATTGCCGGATAATCAGCAAGGTAGCTGGCTGAGGCCACTAATATAGATTCACACTCGGCAATAGGTTTACCTATTAACGAAGGATCAGGATTGGCTGCAATACGTATTGCCAAATCAACACGCTGCTCTATTAGATCTGTGGTTGAGTCTTCAAGATCTATGTCTATTTGCACGTTAGGGTGACGTTTCATAAAGCGTGTAAATATAGGGGCTAATTGTGCAAAGCCTAACGACATACTGGTCGCTACTCGAATTTTACCTGACAACTGTTGCTGGCTTTTAGTTTGTTCAACTAAACGGTTAGCCTGTGCTAACCATTGCTCTATTTCGGGTAAACAGGCCTCGCCAGCGGTGGTAAGTGTAACTTTGCGGGTAGTTCGGTGTAGCAAACGAGTATTGAGCCATGCTTCTGCCGACTCAATATGACGAGTAACCATAGGGCGTGACATTTCAAGCCGATCGGCAGTGGCAGTAAAACTGCCTGAGTAGGCAACATCAACAAAAACCTGCGCTGCGGTGAGTTTATCCATAGTATTTGCACGATTTATGAAACAATGATGCTAATTATTGGTTGTTTTTCTGAACATATCAAACCTTTATTATGCTCGCATTAGCAACCAATGATGAGAATACCATGAACCTACGCACGCTTTTATTAAGCACACTATTAACCAGCAATATCGCTATTGCAGACGAAACCCCATTAACCCTTGATGTGTATAACGCTGACAGCAATAGCTTTCATGTTAATGCCACGCTGGTTTATGGCCGTACCGATGCAATTTTGATTGATACCGGATTTACCAAAGCCGATGCACTGCGCATTGCCGCCAAAGTAATTGACTCTGGTAAACAACTAAAAACTATTTTTATTAGCCAGGCCGATCCTGATTACTACTTTGGCGCTGAAGTGTTACAACAGTTTTATCCTGAGGCAGAGGTTATTACTACGCCCGCAGTGCACCAAAAAATAGCAGCAAAGCTTAAAGGTAAACTTGCTTTCTGGACCCCAAAAATGGGTGAAAACGCACCAAAAAACCCCGTCGTACCTAAGGTATTTAATGGTAATAGCTTAAAAATAGAAGGCCATACCATTGAAATTCGTGGCACAGAGGGTGAGCATAATCATCGCCCATATTTATGGATACCTGATAATAAAGCTATTTTAGGGAATGTGGCTGTATACGCTAATGTTCATTTATGGATGGCCGATGCACAAACTCAGGCAGAGCAAAATGCATGGGCAAAGCAACTTAATGAAATGAAAGCACTCAACCCTGACGTGGTGATCCCTGGGCATATGAAAGCAGGCACTCAATTAGATGCTGCAAATATTGATTTTTCAATCCAGTATTTAAAGGATTTTGCACACGCTAAGCAAAGTAGTGATAGCAGTAAGCTGCTGATAGATAAAATGACCAACTCATACCCAGAGGCTGTATTACCTATGGCTCTTAGCATTGGCGCTAAAGTTCATAAAGGCGAAATGAAATGGTAATTGCTTACGCTTAACCACTGTAATAAATACAGTAGAACCAAAAAACACGCCTAGCAAAGTCTGGCGTGTTTTTTATTATTGCCACAAATACATACTGGCTCGCTTATTGGCAATATTTAATTCAAATACCTCAGTGCTTGCACACATAGCAGCGCCATAGCATACATGTAGCGGTAACAAGTGCTCTTCTCTGGGGTGATTAAAGCGTGCAGCTGGAGCTTGCTGCCATGCTAATAATTGCTGTTCACGCTGTTGCTCGGTTAATGTTTGATCTGCGATTGTGCTTACCAGCCAATTTTCAAATGCCTGATTTTGCTGGTTAACATCGTTTGACTGAGTAACACCAAAAGCGCGCATATTATGGAAGGTAAAGCCTGAGCCTATAATTAATAAGTTATCGTAATCAATACTTTGCAACGCTTTACCAATTTCAACATGCAACAGCGGATCAAGGCTTGGGTGCAAGGATATTTGCACACAGGGAATATCGGCCTCTGGATACATAATTTTTAACGGTACAAACATACCGTGATCGTAGCCACGCTGTGGATCGAGTTTTGAGTCAATATTATGTGTTGCGAGCGCTTGCTGTACTAAATTAGCAAGTTGCGGCTCGCCAACACAAGGGTAAGTTAATTGATACGCCTGCTCAGGAAAACCGTAGTAATCGTAAATAAGTGGCGGTGAAGAGTGCGCGGTTATACTAATTGGTTGAGCTTCCCAATGCGCGCTGACCATTAAGATAGCAGAGGGCTTTGGGATTGTAGCGGCAACCTGTTCTAAGCAAGCTCGCATTTCTGCATGGTTGGCATCACCTAGTAATGGCATTGGGCCGCCACCATGTGAAATGAAAAAAACGGTTGGGCGTTGCATGTGGTTAATCCTAAAGGACAGATATAATTATAGTGCCTGCGCAGTTAGTAAATAACTAGCCACATAAACGCACAACCTCAGTGCGCAAAAATTATGTGTGGTGTTTATTCATCAAGCTCTAAGTGAGCGCGTTCAACGCTTTCTTGAGGTAACTCTTTTTGCACCGATACACCCAGCTCTTTAAATTCTGAGGCTTGTTTAATTAAGTTACCTTTACCACGGTATAACTGAGAAAATGCTTTATCGTAGGTTTCTTTGGCTTTATCGAGCTGTTTACCCACGCCTTCCATACTGGTTAAAAAGCCGTTGAGTTTACTGTAAAAACGCTCAGCACGATTAGCCAGCTCTTTTGAATATTTAGTTTGCTCTTCAAAGCGCCATAACTGTTTAACAATATTTAAACTGGTTAGCAGGGTAGTAGGGGTAGCAACCAAAATGTTTTTTTCTATTGCTTGCTGGTAAATGTCGCTTTGGTATTTAAGTGCTTCTACAAAGGCGGATTCTATGGGTACAAACATAATAACAACCTCAGGCGAGTTTATTCCTGGTAGGCGGTCATACGATTTACTGGCCAGCTCATTTATACGGGCAGTTACGGCATTTACATGCTCTTTAATCGCTTGTTGAGACTCAAGCTCTGTTTCGGCATTTACATAACGGGTATAGGCATTTAACGATGTTTTTGCATCAATCACTAAGTGGCGACCTTGAGGTAAATACACCACAACATCAGGGCGCAAACGGCCGTCTTCGGTATTAAACGACACTTCTCGCTTGTAATCGGTGCCAGCGCGCAGGCCTGCGCTATCAAGCACGTTTTCGAGCATGAGTTCGCCCCAATTACCTTGGGTTTTCTTTTGCCCTTGTAAAGCATTGCTTAGCTTATCGGCCTGCTCGGTAATTGCTTGGCTTTTGGCTTGTAAATGAAGCAGCTCGGTTTTAAGTGCTGCACGTTGCTGTAAGTCTTCAACGTGAATAGACTCCATTTTATCTCTAAAGCCTTTTAGCTCACCTTGAACCGGCTTAAGTAACTGCTCTATGCTTTCTTGATTGAGGGTTTTAAATTTTTGCGACTTTTCTTCTAATATTTGGTTAGCTAAATTTTCAAATTCTTTTTTAAGCGTTTCTTTACTTTGCTCTATATGGGCGAGTTGCTCGCTGAAATGTTGCTGCTTTTGCTCAAGGGTGGTGCGTATATTATTAAGCTCGACATCGCGCAGATTGTATTGCTCGCGCAGGGCGGTTAGCTCGGCTTCGGTTTTACGCCAATATTGATTATAAAGTTGACTTTGTTTTTCTTGCTCAGTTAATCGCGTTTTAAAATGTTGCGCCTGATCACGTTGCTCTTGATGAGTAAGCCCTAACAAGTCGTGCTCTTCCACTAAAGAGGCATATTGATTTTGCGTATGCTCATACTGGCTTTGTAATAACAATAACTCTTGTTGCTGCTCACTCACTTGGCGCTTTATTTTTTTACTTAACTGGACTGATACAACGCTGAAAATAGCCATACCGGCTATAGCGCCAGTACCAACACTTAACCAATCTAAATGGGATAAAAACGAAGTAAACATAGAATAAACTTTTAAAATTTAGTGACATGCCATCATAACGAATTACGCTCTTTAGCAGTAGGGTAAAACACTAAATTAAGCGCATAAAAAAAGCCAGCTAGTAAAGCTGGCTCAATATTACTAAATTAGTAAATTAGTAATCAAACAGGGAAATCAACATGAAACTTGTAAAACAACATATCAACTACAAGCATAATTGTAGACGCGCTCTGATTAAATTAGTTCAAAATAATTTTAAAAAAGTTGAATTTGAGGCATAAAAAAAGCCAGCTAATAAAGCTGGCTCAATATTACTAAATTAGTAATCAAACAGGGAAATCAACATGAAACTTGTATAACAACACATCAACTACAAGCATAATAATAGACCCAGCCATTTGTGATTAGTTCAAAATAAATTAAATAAAAAATAAATATTTTTAAAAGCAAAAAAAAGCCAGCGCATTACTGGCTGGCTTAATCATTACTATGTCTAGTAACTACTATATGGGATATCAACATGAAAGCTTGGAGAAACTGCAATTTAACCAAGCATATTAATAGACGCCTACAATTTAAATAAGTTCAAAAACTCGTCATGATTTTTTAAAATTATTTTAGCTTTTAATTAAAGACAGCATTTGTTGTTCGTCAAACTGGGTAAAACTCATTGATTTTTCGGTAAATAATGCATCTACAAGCGCTTGCTTATCTTGCTGCATTTGAAATACTTTTTGTTCAATAGAGTTAGCCATAATTAGTTTATAAACAAACACTGGGTTTGTTTGCCCAATTCGATAAGCACGATCGGTGGCTTGTTTTTCAACGGCAGGGTTCCACCATGGATCAAAATGAATAACCGTGTCGGCTTGGGTTAAATTAAGCCCTGTGCCACCGGCTTTTAAGCTAATTAAAAACACAGAAGTGTTACCACTGGTAAATTCGTCTATTACTTTATCCCGATGACGCGTTTGCCCCGTTAGCATACTAAAATTAATATTTAGCTCATTTAAACGCTCGGCAATTAAATCAAGGGCAGAGGTAAACTGACTGAATATAATGACCTTACGGCCAAGGCTTAGCATTAAAGGTAAGTGGCTCGATAACCATTCTAATTTAGCACTGGCTGCCTCAGTTTCAGGTTCAATGAGTTTAGGATGACAACAAATTTGGCGTAACTTTAACAAGGCTTCTAAAAAGGCGAGTTTACTTTTTTGCACACCTTGCTCAGCAAATAAATCGATGAGCTTTTCTTCAAGCGCACGCGTAATGCCGTGATACATATCTTTTTGTTTAGGTTCAAACTCAAACTCTTTTATAAGTTCGGTTTTTTGCGGCAGCTCTTGAGCCACTTGGGCTTTAGTACGGCGCAAAATAAACGGCATAATTAACGCTTTTAGTTGCTCTGCACGTTCAATGTTGCTTTCGCGTTCAATAGGGCCTTGAAAATGCTGCTTAAAGTGCGCCTGTGAACCTAAAAGCGAGGGCATTGCAAAGTCGAGCAATGACTTTAATTCAAATAAATTGTTTTCAATTGGTGTGCCACTTAAACAAAGCTTAAAGTCGGCATTTAAACGTTTTACCAACCGCGAAACTTGTGCGGTATCGTTTTTAATATACTGGGCTTCATCAAGAATAATGTTTTCAAAATACAGCGGTGAGTAATAAGCAATGTCACGTTTTAATAGCGGATACGTGGTTAAAATACACTGCGCTTGTGCCAAATGCTGCAACGAATCATTTCGGTGTGCACCAAAAATAGTGGTCACTTTTAAGCTTTTTGCGAACTTGGTAATTTCGTTTTGCCAATTACTCACTAAACTTGTAGGGCACACAATAAGCGTAGGCCCTGCTTGCGGTGTATTGTATGAGCTTGCTAAGTAGGCAATCACTTGTAACGTTTTACCCAAGCCCATATCATCCGCTAAAATCCCACCTAACTGATTACGCTTTAAAAAGTTAAGCCAAGCCACGCCTTCTTGCTGATACTCTCTTAATACTACAGAATCGTGTAAGCCATGAATGGCAGTGTTAGGTGATAGCAGTGCATCGTTATTTAGTTCATCAAGGTAACGCTCTAATGACGGGTCATGTAGCTCTACATTAATAGCTGTGTGCTGAACTAATTCAGGTAAGTATGAAAGCGGAATGTTAAATTCGTCACGGGTTTTAATAAATTCAAACCGCAGTTTAAACTCAATTAATAAATTAAACGCTGCTTTATCAATAACCCCAAATTGACGGCCAACAGGGTAGTAATAAAATAATTCACTTTGACGGTTTAACGATTCATACAGTTTATTATTTACATTTAATAGGGTGGCTACTTTGGTATCGTTTAGCATTACTTTACTATGCATTTGATGATTTGCAGCTCTGTTTACATGCAATGAGATTTGGCTTTTAGTATCAGCAACATTAACTTTGCTCATTGATACTTGCCAACCGCGTTGTTTAAAGCTGGGCAGTACCTCGTGAACTAGCCAATGTAAGTGAATAGCCGATTCCTGACTAAAAATAAACTCGCTGTGTAAACCCCCTTTACAAAAATCGAAGCCTAAGTTGACTAACTCATTGGTAACGGTGTTTTCAAAGGCGCTATTAATTAACTTTGCAGGCGCGGTGCCCGCTAAATAGTTTTTATTTTTATACTTAAACGATAACGAAATAGCCATTACTGAGCCCGACATGCTAACTTTAAGTATGGCATTACTCAACGACTTAACAGGCGTGCTTGGTGTATTAGTAGGGTGGGGAATAACACCTACTCCAAAGTTATCAGCAAGCTGCTTATAAATTCGGTCAAAGTTTGTATCGTGCAGCGCCGGTATAGTTTGTAAGTGCGAAATTTCATCAGCACTGAGGGGCGTACGAATACGGCCTAATTTATATTTATCTAAATCTAAGTAGATAGGCGGCGTTGTTTTAATTAACGCCCAATTAGGAATTTGATCCAAGTGAATTTTTAACTGGGTTACCTCTTTTTGTTTTTCCCAAACAAAGTTAAGAGGTAAACCAGGTTGCGCTTTAATAGGTACTCGAGAGCGTTGTAAAAATAATCTGTCTGTGGCTAGTAATTGCTGCAGCGCATTAAAACCCCATTGACCTTTAAGCTCAATATTACCGACCGCATTTTGCGATCGGATCCAGCTATATAATCTAAAATCACTTTCGAGCAAATCGCTAGGGGTTATAAAACTATTAAGCTGTTGCTCAGTTAAATTTCGCCCAAGTGCATAATTATTATTTTTATCGTAGTTGGCAATTTTAGGGGTTAAAAATACTTTGTTGTTTTCTATGTCTAATACAAACAGTAATACTTGCGAGGGTTGAGCTTGGTCGGTGTTTTTAAGTGCGCTTAGTTCACTAAACCAATCATTAATAAAATAATCTTCACCGTACTCACCAGAATGCTCAATTTTAAGCTTTAACAAAATAGCGGCCAAATGGCGGCATTTTGTTTTAACATTACAGGTACAGTGGGTATCGACCGAATAACCAGTTGGTAATTTACTGATCTCAATACGTTGGTTGAACGCGATTCCTTTATCACCTTGCACCGTAGAGTCAACCACAGAAAAATCTGCATTATGTTCTAACCAACTGATTTGGCCGTTTTTATAGTACGATTTTCCTTTGGCCAACACCGCGGGTTTAAATAATTTTTTAATGAATCGCTCAGAAAGAGGAAACTGGGTAGCCTGCTCATTTTTAATTTCTTCAAAAATAGCCATTAAATCATTTTTTGATAAGTTAGCAGACATGTCACTCAAAGTATTAAAATTTAAAAACAATTTTTCCAGTATATGCCTTATCAGCGCTGAGCTAAAGCAATATTATTTTTAAAATAAACTGGTTGGATCTGATTGGTTAGTAAAAAATTGGTTTATAGCGAATTGGCGATCATTGTTTAATTTTGCTCACTAAAAAAGTACGTTTAAATTACAAAATAAAAACAATTAATTAACTTTAAAAGGAGATTTAGTTAGGCTTAGATCAGGTTTTTACTAACAAGGTGAAAAATGGCATTAAAAGGAGGTGTTTAGTTAGTAAAAATATGATCCTTGATGATTTAAGCCATGTTTTTAGCCTTTTTATGCCACTAAAGATCAGATTTTTACCAACTAAAAAAGAGGTTTAGATCATGTTTTAACTAACCCAACCCCTTTTACAGATCACGATATTACTAACTAATTAAAGGCACTTAATAACTTAGTAAGTTGCTCTAAGCGCTTGTCTGTCATCACTTTATTATTTATTTTAATTGAAACGTCACCACTTTTAAGGTTGCGTTGCACACTAATAAAGTCATTTTCTAAAACCGCTTCACGTTTTGATGCTGTTTTAGGCTCTGCAGTTAGGTATTTAGTAATTAGCATAGCGCGCTTGTCGTCGGCTTCTAAGGCGTTAATTTCATCATTGCTGGCAAGTGCAACAACTAACTCGTTAAATGCTTCCTCATCGCGCTCCTTTGCGTTAATCAGCTTTTTAGCAACTTCTCTACCAACATGATTAGCTGTTGGGTAAAGGGCTATAACATCTGCAGATATTTGCTCATACGCTTTTATCGCATCAGCAATCGCTGTATGCGATACCCCTTCAATAACAGCAATTTCACGGTACGAGCCTTTTTTGCCTTGTTGAATAAGATCGTTTCTAGTTTGCTGATACGCTTGACCCAACTCCCAAAGACTTGGGGCAATGTATTGATCTGATGAAACCGCAAGTACTTTGGCATCTTGCTCGCTAAAGTCACTAGAACTCAATACGAGGTAGTCTGCGCCACCTAAAATACAGGCTTTACGACGTCTAGAGCCAGCTAATACAAGGCTCATATCACCTTGCTCCCACAATAGAGCAGGGTGCTGATTACGGCCATCTTCTTTAATAGCAGGAAGAATATCTGCGACTGACTTTTCGTTTAAAAGCGCTTGTACGCGACGATTTTTACCATAAACCTGAGTTGAGTTTTCAATCTCGTTATGTGCTATCACTTTACAAACAAGCGTAATTTCCCGATTAGGATCACTAGGAGCAGGCATACGAATAACATCGCCTGCATTGGCTTGCTCTAAAAGGGCATCTAAGCTGCTACTGCCAACAGCGGTTGCAAAGGGATCTAAGCGGGTGTCATTTTTACGTTTTTTAGCCATTTTTAGTCAACATCCTTACTTAGGCGTATTTAATTTAGATTGAGTGGATTGCCAATTAGAACGAATTAGCATTTCGAGTTCATCAACTACATCTTTGATATTTTCTTGTGCGCGCATTAATGACTCTCTACTTGCTAAGCTGTCAGATGCTTTTTGGTCAAAGATAGTATTGAACGACGATGAACTGGCGGTAATTGCTGAACTATGATTGATAGGATAGCTCATTACTTGGCGACCAAAAGCACTACGCACATCTTTAACTATGTCGCGTTGTGAGTGATTGCCTTTCACATAATTAGTAACTAAAAATTGCATGAAATCCCAACCATCATGGCCAAGAGCGGCAACTGTATGATAAATCTCACCTAAACGTTTTAAATATTTATTATTTGCATCAAAGTCTACCGCTTCAGGGTGAACCGGAATTAGCATCGCCGTTGAAGCCATTAATGCATTGTAAAACATAAAGTTAAGCGTTGGCGCTGTATCAATTAAAAGAATGTCAAACTCATCTTTTACCGGATTTATTACTCGTTCTAGTAGTTTGTGGTAATGGCGTGTTTGCTCATAATTGGAGGTGTCTTTGAGTAATGTTGCTGTTTCGTGTTCAAAGTAAAAGTCATCCATACCTGATGGTAAAACACGAATATTAGGAATATGAGTAGGTAAAAAAGAATTAGACACAAATTCTGGCCATGTTTCACCTTCATCAAGGTCAATGCAATCACGCATCAAATCACCAACGGTAATTGGATCGGGCTCTGAAGATGGGAAAAAGCTTGATGATGACCCTTGAGGATCTAAATCAATTATACCGATACGGTAACGTTTAATGTTAGTGGTAGCGAGTGCAGCAGCAATGTTAACCATGCTTGTTGTTTTACCACAACCACCTTTTAATGAATTAATAACAATAACTTGGAGTTTGTCTGTTGATGCGCGGTGATCAGGCTGTATGTCCATAATATCAGCCATAGCAAAAATATTAACTAAGGTGTAGGCATAGTGGCCGTTTGCACCGCGTTTTATATTTAAATCGTCAAAGTCACCATTGTCATGGCGTCTTTTTAAGGTACGATTATTACAGCCAAGTAAATCAGCTGCTGCTTTTTGGGTGTAAGTTCTTAATTCTTTTTCTTCAGATTTAAGATGGGCGCGATAATGTTGGATACGTCCTTCTAGTGATTTTTCAGCAACTTCTGCGGTTGCTTTCAAAAGTCGATAAGTATCTAGCGCGTTTTTATTGATAGACATACTTTATTCCTCAAAGTTAGGTGTTTAGTATAATGTCCATTCAATTAGCTGTAAACAACTATTTAAGGCGACATGTCTTTTAAATACATGACATATAAAATAATTTTTACACCTTTAAGATTGCTTAGTATAAATAAAGAAGTTTAAGTATGGTTAAATATATAAGGTATTTAAGGCTAAGGGTGTAAAATACATATATAACGTAATGATTTATATAAATAATATTAAAAATAGTGGATCAGCATTGTACGTGGTTAAGATCAGATCCTTATCTACTTGCAGATCAGCTTTTTACTAAGCGAATATTTACAATCTAAGTTACGCACAGGTTAAGCACTGAGTTACTCACAAATACCTACCTGTAGATCATATTTTTACTAAGTAAATTATAAAGTTATGCACTAAGCAATAGTGATAATGCATGGTTTAATTAGTATAGATCTGATCTGTAGTAAGTACAGATCAGATCTATGCTAACTCGAACTAAGCTTATCCACAGGGGGTTAAGATTTTTATATAATTTGTCGTGTAAAATATAAAAAAAAACACTTTGTAATGGACAAAATTATTATTTAGTTAGTAAAAATTTGGCTTATCAACACTCAGTTAGTAAAAATGTGATCTGAAAACGCTTGTTTTAAGTTTTCCTTAGTAAAATACTGATCTGAGCATTTTATTTGAAGTCAGATCACTTTTATACTAACTTAAACATTTAACTTTTGTGGCTTTATGTGTTGTTATTAGCTGTCACAATAAAAACGGAAATAAAAACCATGAGCCGAAAGGTCAACATCTCGGTAGATAACTTGCCCGATACACTTAGGGGCCAAATTCACGGGGTGGAAAGTGCGATCGATAACGAAAGCCTAGCACTATTTACAGATAATAAAGATGTGCGAATTTCGATAGAAAATGCAGCCCATGGGTTACGCGCTTACTCTAACACATTTAACCATTATGATCTGTGGGGACGTTTTGTTCGCTCAGGCCACAAAAAACTGCCACTTGAAGAAGCCCCTAAAAAAACCATCATTACGCGTAAGATATCTGAAAAAGTAGATGGTATTTTATATGATGGCGAAATAAAAATAACACCGGCTGTGGTCAGTACTCGTAAAGATGGCGAAGATGTAGAATATTTAGTGTGGCCATCAGATAGAGAAGAAAAAGTAGAGCGCGCATTAATTCGCCTAGCTTCAAAAGGTAAAATTGTAAAAATTAATTTTAAGTCCGGTATTCAATATGCCGTTGTGTTTTCTATGAACGAATTAGCACAAGAGCTTAAAGCGGTTGGCCAATCTATGCCATATCCGCAAATTAAAGAGTCGCTTGAAGCATTGCAAGGTTCTAAACTTTCTTTTAAATATTCTGCAACGGATACTAAAAATTCTGATATTGATGATTCGTTTTACGAGTCTAATATGAACTTTTTATCGTCTTTGCACTTTAGTGGTAAGAAAGGCCAAGGCGGAAATGTAAAATGTGTTGCGTGTTTAAATGCATTTGTACACAACATGATTGATAACCTTGAATACAAAGGTTATTACTTTAACAGTGCACAAGAATTAAAACGCGGATTATCGCGTTGGATGATGCTACGTTTATATCATTTATGGCGTTATGCAGCACCAGGAAAAACCTACCATTTTAGATTACTTTCTATTATGGAAAAATATGGCTCTATTTACTCAACGGATGATATTACCGAAAATAAATTAAAAGCACTGCGTCGTGATATGACAACCACGATGAAAGATTTAATTGAAAAAGGAGCAATATCTGAATACAGCATTACCAATGTTAAAGATGATAAAACCGGCAACATAGTCGATTACACTTATGAAATGCATCCGTCTGATCAATTTTGTGATGAGATATTGGCATTAAATAAACACAATAAGCGTATTGAAATACAAGGCGGTAAACGCATTGTTGAAAATGCGGTATTGATTGATGAAGATAAGCTGGAAGAAATTGTAGAAAAGTAATTCTATTTATTTTTACCAACAAATATATTAAAGGCCACATTATGTGGCCTTTTTAACATAATTTATTTAGTTACTTGTTCTAAATATAATCGGTCCACTAGAAAATCATATTCGCGTTTTCGGGGATGCGATAAGGGTTTTTGGTAACTCGGTAGTTCGCCAAATTTTACGTCGGGCTGTGGGTTAATTAGTATAAAAGGTAAAGCAGCACTAACATGATAGCGATTTTGTGCAGTGTACCTCACATTAACTTGAGGACTAACTCGAGTAGGGCGCCTAATTCGCAATTTTTCTTTTTCACCCAAACTGGCTACTCGAACCTGTTCTTGTGCAACCAGTGACTGCCATTTTTGCTGATCAATCATTCGCGGGTTTTTATAGCCTGCCGATTTTTCTAACATTTCAAGCGCCATTTTTTTTGTAAGTGTTTTGGTTGCGTGTTTATGCATCCAAGTAAAGCGAACAGAAAAAGGGGATTCAATTTCACTATGAATTTTACGATACGCCGCAAGCGTTATTAAATTTGGCATTGCATTATGCACCGCTTCAAATCGCGCGTCGTTATTATCTATTGCTAAAATACAATTTTTAAAAGCTGCTTTTGCACTATTTACCTGTGCTATGCGATCAATAATGGCTTGTTTATTCGCCTCTTTTATTACTAGCAAACCAGGGTGTCGCTTTAATACTCGGCTGCTTAGCCCTGGCTTTTTATACATATCTGAGAAAGCATTTAAAATTGCCTTATGTGCCAATTCCCCTGTTATTTTTGAAACGCTTATAGACTCAGGAATTATATTTTCTTCAGTACTACTAATCTCAGGTAATTGAAAATACTCTGCTTTAGCAAAGCCAACCTCTTTAAGCTCATCAATTAAGCTAAGTGTTAATTCATTGAGTAAATCAAACTGACTTCTTATTTGTACCTTTGTAACCATTAGCTACCTACCTAGAACACATCTTACTTATATACTATTCTCGCAAACAACCCTTTCTTTTGATATTTATTTCTTTAAATAACATGCTTTAGCTAAGATTTACAGTAATTTTAATTAAGTATGATGTGTTCTTTATGGTTTTTTAAGTACTTTTGCTTCATATACTTTAAAGGAAATAATAGAAGGGCTGAGTTAAGGCATTGAGCTTTGTATGAAGCGTTAGCATAAATATTTAAAAACGCATAATTGAGTAGCATTCTTTTTTAAAACCACCCGTAAAGTTAAGATTACATAAGTGCTAATTAAGTATGATGTGTTCCTATTACTATCTGTATCACCATCGCTTAGCTGTTAAGCTTCTACTCAAGCCATTATAATGCACACTCTACCTACTTAGATTATTGTTTTTAAATGTTTATTTATTTTTGCTTTATAAACTTGCTCATCAAAAGTAACTCAAAATAGGCTCTTAAATCTTATTAAAATTTAACTAATAACTAAATAATTGGTAAATAGTGTATTTAGTCCTTGAACAAAGCACACTGCATACGTTAATTTCATTACATCAGGTAATAGGAATGAGGAATGAACATGCAATCGTGGAACCCAAATAGCTGGAGAGAACTGCCAATACTGCAGCAACCACAGTACCCAGATCAAGACGTATTAAAGTCGGTAGAAAGCCAGTTGAAAAGTGCACCGCCTTTAGTATTTGCCGAAGAAACAAGAAGTTTATTTAAACAACTTGAAGACGTATGCGAAGGCCGTGCCTTTTTACTTCAAGGTGGAGATTGTGCAGAATCGTTTAGCGACTTTAATGCCGCTAATATTCGCGATACATTTAAAACCATCTTACAAATGGCTGTAGTATTAACCTATGGTGGAAAGTGCCCGGTTGTTAAAATTGCACGTATGGCAGGTCAATACGCTAAGCCACGTTCAGCCGACTTAGAAACAATAGACGGCGTTTCGTTGCCATCTTACCGTGGTGATATAGTAAATAACTTTGAGTTTACTGAAGAAGCACGTATTCCAGACCCTCAACGTTTAATGACGGCATATCATCACAGTGCGGCAACGCTAAATTTGCTACGCGCTTTTGCACAAGGTGGACTTGCCGACTTACATCAAGTTAACCGTTGGAACATGGGCTTTGTTGCTGCTAATCCACAAAAAGCAAAATACCAACAACTTGCAGACAAAATTCAAGACGCGTTAGAATTTATGGAAGTGTGTGGTATTAATTCAACTATAGCGCCAAGCTTAAAAGAAACTGATTTATACACGTCACACGAAGCGTTATTACTAGGCTACGAAGAAGCATTAACACGTAGAGACCATTTATCAGGTGACTGGTACGATTGTTCAGCACACTTTGTTTGGATTGGTGAACGTACTCGCCAGCTAGACCATGCCCATATTGAATTTTTTAAAGGTATTAAAAACCCAATTGGCGTTAAAGTTGGACCAGGTATGGATCCAGACGAGCTTATCCGTTTAATCGATGCGCTTAACCCGGATAATATCCCAGGCCGATTAACACTTATCACGCGAATGGGTGCGGATGTATTACCAGAGAAGTTACCTGCGCTGGTGCGTAAAGTACAGCAAGAAGGTCGCAAAGTAATTTGGAGCTCAGATCCAATGCATGGCAATACTGAAAAAGCCAGCTCAGGTTATAAAACTCGCAGCTTTGATAACATTATGCGCGAAATTAGTCAGTTCTTCGCTGTTCACAAAGCTGAAGGCTCATACGCAGGTGGTGTTCATTTAGAAATGACCGGACAACACGTTACTGAATGTACCGGTGGTGCATACGGTTTATCAGATGATGACTTAGCGCAGCGTTACAAAACTCAATGTGACCCTCGCTTAAATGCCGATCAAGTATTAGAGCTTGGCTTTTTAGTTGCAGACCTTTTAAAAGATGCTCGCAAGTAATACTCTCCTAATATGTTAAAAGCCGCTATTATTTAGCGGCTTTTTTGTGTGCTGTGTGTCATTACATGCTTAAATCACATGTTAGTTTGTTAGTACTTACGACGCTCAAGACCTGTATCAGAAATGATTTTTGCTGAGATCTCTTCAACCGAATGGTGGGTAGAATTTAAATGAGCAATCTTATGCTTTTTATACAGCATTTCTACTTCGCGAACTTCAATACGACACTGTCTAATTGATGCATATTTTGAATTTGCCATGCGTCTGTCTCTTATTGCAGCCAGTCTCTCAGGGTCTATAGTTAAACCAAACAGTTTATGTTTATAAGGCACTAAGCACTTGGGTAACCCTTCGCTTTCTAAATCATCTTCGGTGATCGGATAATTGGCCGCTTTAATACCGTATTGCAGGGCTAAATAAAGGCTTGTTGGCGTTTTACCGCTTCGACTAACGCCAACTAAAATAATATCAGCCTCAGCAAAGTTTTTAATATTACCGCCGTCGTCATTCATTAAAGCATAGTTAACTGCATCAATTCTAAAGTCATAGCTTTTTTCGTGTATAGAGTGTGTTCTATGTACTTTAGGTACTGGGGCAACGTTTAATTCGCTTTCAATTTTTTCGCTATACGTTGTTAAAAAGTCATAAGAGACAGCATCTGCAGAGCGAATAATCTCAGACAACTTATGATTCACAAAAGTAAAAAACACCAAAGGCTTTTCACCTTGCTTAGATGACGTGGCGTTAATAAGCGCTTTTATTTCATGCGCTTTTTCTTCAGTTTCTACAAAAGGGATTGTTTTATGATTAAATTCGACAGGGAATAAAGATAAAGTCGCATGACCAAACACTTCAGATGTGATTGCTGTGCCATCTGAAATATAAAACGCAGTTCTCATAAAGCCTCTTTTTTATTACATTTAATTTTAAAATCAGTGTATCACGGTTTACGTGGGGACGTTTGCCAGTGTAGAATGGTGGCGACCTTTATAAAAGGTTTTCTTTCTTAACTCTCACAGTTACTACTACAATTTGTTTTTTGGAGAAAGATCCGTGCAAGAATACGTTCTCTGGTATCAAGAGCTTGGTATGCAAGATGTTCCTCGAGTTGGCGGTAAAAATGCCTCACTTGGTGAAATGATTTCAAACTTAGCTAACGCAGGTGTGCAAGTCCCAGGTGGTTTTGCTACTACCTCAGACGCTTTTAACGAGTTTTTAGAACAATCAGGACTCAACGCAAAAATTCATGACATTTTAGATACACTCGATGTTGATGATGTAAACACACTCGCCAAAGTCGGCGCCGATATCCGCCAGTGGATTATCGATACCCCATTCCAACCTAGTCTAGACAAAGCAATCCGCGACGCATACAGCCAGCTACATGGCGACACAACTGCAGATGTTTCATTCGCTGTTCGTTCATCAGCAACCGCTGAAGATATGCCAGATGCCTCTTTTGCAGGCCAACAAGAAACGTTTTTAAACGTTGTTGGTATAGATTCTGTAATGACAGCCATCAAACACGTATTCGCTTCGTTATTTAACGACCGTGCAATTTCTTATCGTGTTCACCAAGGCTACGATCACCGTGGTGTTGCCTTATCAGCAGGTATTCAACGCATGGTTCGCTCAGATAAATCAGCATCAGGCGTTATGTTTAGTATTGATACTGAATCTGGTTTTGAAGATGTTGTATTTATTACATCAAGCTATGGTTTGGGTGAAATGGTTGTACAGGGTGCGGTAAACCCTGATGAATTTTATGTTCATAAACCAACGCTGCTTAAAAACAAGCCATCAGTAGTTCGTCGTAATATTGGCTCTAAAGCCATTCAAATGATTTACTCACAAGACAAAGCTCACGGCAAACAAGTAGAAATTGTTGACGTAGATCCAGCGCTTTCAAACAAATTCTCGATTACAGATGAAGAAGTGCAAAACCTTGCCAAACAAGCTGTAATCATTGAAAAACATTACGGTCGTCCAATGGACATCGAATGGGCAAAAGATGGTAACGATGGCAAACTATATATAGTTCAAGCGCGTCCAGAAACAGTTCGTTCAAACGAAGACACTAACGTAATGGAACGCTTCCAACTTAATGGCAGCAGCAATGTTGTTGTTGAAGGCCGTGCAATTGGTCATAAAATTGGTAGTGGTGTTGTGCGTGTACTTGATTCAATCAAAGAAATGGACCAAGTACAAGTAGGTGACATTTTAGTTACCGATATGACCGACCCAGATTGGGAACCTATCATGAAACGCGCAGCTGCGATTGTTACAAATCGTGGTGGCCGTACTTGTCATGCTGCGATTATTGCACGTGAGTTAGGTATTCCAGCCGTTGTTGGTTGTGGTAATGCAACAGACTTAATTAAAGCAGGTCAAGAAGTTACTGTATCATGTGCCGAAGGCGATACAGGTTTCATCTACGAAGGTATTTTAGACTTTGAAGTGTTAACTTCACGCGTAGACGAAATGCCTGAACTGCCAATGAAAGTAATGATGAACGTAGGTAACCCAGATCGCGCATTCGATTTTGCTCGTTTACCACATTCAGGTGTTGGCCTTGCGCGCGTTGAATTTATCATCAACCGTATGATTGGTGTTCATCCTAAAGCGTTATTAAATTTTGATGCACAAACTGATGCATTAAAAGCAGAAATTACTGACATGATTGCCGGTTACGAATCACCTGTTGAATTCTATATTGGCAAACTTGTTGAAGGTATTTCTACCCTAGGTTGTGCGTTTGCTCCAGAGCGTGTAATTGTGCGTATGTCTGATTTTAAATCAAACGAATACGCAAACTTAGTGGGCGGCCAGCAATACGAGCCAGAAGAAGAAAACCCAATGATTGGTTTCCGTGGTGCTGCGCGTTATATTTCTGAAGATTTCCGTGATTGTTTTGCCCTTGAGTGTGAAGCAATAAAACGCGTTAGAAATACTATGGATATGACTAACATTGAAATCATGATCCCATTCGTACGTACCCTTGAAGAAGGTAAACGCGTTATTGAATTACTTGAAGAGCATGGCCTTAAACGTGGCGAAAATGGTCTTAAAGTAATTATGATGTGTGAACTTCCGTCAAATGCATTAATGGCTGAAGAATTTTTAGAATACTTCGATGGTTTCTCTATCGGCTCTAACGATTTAACGCAGTTAACGCTTGGTCTTGACCGTGATTCAGGTTTAATTGCGCACTTATTTGATGAGCGCGACCCTGCAATCAAAAAGCTTCTTTCTATGGCTATTAAAACAGCAAAAGAAAAAGGTAAGTACGTAGGTATTTGTGGTCAAGGTCCTTCAGATCATGAAGATTTTGCTGCATGGTTAGTAGAGCAAGGCATTGATTCTGTCTCGCTTAACCCAGATACAGTACTAGAAACATGGTTATATTTAGCTGATAAACTCGCTAAATAAATTACCTTGTTAAAAAAATGCCAGCATCTGCTGGCATTTTTTATGGCTTAAAATGTGTGTTTTGCTAATTTTTTATCTAAATAGGCACATAAACGAGTAAGCGCTTTTTGACACCACGCTAAATAACCTCTCGCTTTTGGGTAATACATAGAAAAGCACAGTAAACCTGCAATAAAAAATATTAACGAAGGCCCTGGTACTACGGCAAATAGTAGTCCTAATAAAATAAACAGTGTCCCGCTGATCTGTATAAGTAGTTTTTTCATATAAACCTCATAGTAGGCGTTTAATTTGATTATAATTGCAGCAGCTCATATTACGATTAAAAGAGTGTTACAAACTGTAAAATCTTCAATTTCTATTAGCCATCACCATGATATAATTACACAAATGCATTAAAAAGCGCCGCCATGATAGCAACGATTACACAACAAGATGCCGCGACCGAATTGGTTGCAAATTACTTAAATACCATAAAAAATCAAGGGTTTACTGGAGATACAGACGCCAGTTATGCAACGAGGCTGACTGCATCAACCGATAACAGTATTTACCAGCAGCTTCCGCAAGGTGTTATTTTTCCAAAAAGCGAAAAAGACATTCAAATTGCCTTACAAACTGCATCTCATGACCCGTTTTTGTCGTTAACTTTTGGTCCTCGCGGTGGCGGCACAGGCACTAACGGACAGTCTTTAACCCCAGGTATTGTGGTTGATTTATCACGTTACATGCGTGAAATCCTCGAAATAAATGTAGAAGAAGGTTGGGTACGAGTTCAAACGGGCGTGATAAAAGATCAACTTAACGACTTTTTAAAACCGTATGGATTTTTCTTTTCACCCGATTTATCTACCAGTAACCGCGCAACCATTGGCGGCATGATCAGTACAGATGCATCTGGCCAAGGGTCATTAGTTTATGGCAAAACCAGCGACCATGTTTTAGGGTTAACTACGTATTTAGTCGATGGCACAGCAATGTCTACCAGCCCAATAGACATAGAAAAAGCAAAAATAATTGCCGATCAAGACTCATTAATTGGGCAAATATACAAAACAGTTTTAGATATTTCAATTAGTGAACGCGACGCTATATTAGCCAAATTCCCACGATTAAATCGCTTCTTAACTGGGTATGACCTAGAGCATGTACTAAGTGAAGACTTACAAACTTTTGATATGAGTCGACTAATTACAGGTTCTGAAGGCTCATTAGGTATAGTTACTGAGGCGAAATTAAACCTAACACCCATTGCTGAATTTAAAACACTCATCAATATAAAATATGACAGTTTTGATTCTGCACTTCGCCATTCACCATTTTTGGTTGATGCCCGTGCTACCTCGGTTGAAACCGTTGACAGCAAAGTTTTGAATCTTGCGCGCGAAGACATTATTTGGCATTCAGTATCGGACTTAATAACCGATGTACCAAATAAAGATATGCAAGGACTCAACATGGTTGAGTTTAATGCTGTATCACCACAAGACATAAAAGACAAAGTAGACACTTTATGTAAATTATTAGATGAATGCGTTGAAAATCAAACTAATGGGGTTATTGACTATCAGTTAACAAGCGATAAAAGCGATATACTAAAAATTTATGCAATGCGTAAAAAATCAGTGGGTTTATTAGGTAATGTAAAAGGAAGCCAAAAGCCCCTCGCGTTTGCAGAGGATACTGCCGTACCGCCTGAAAATTTAGCCGATTACATTGTCGAATTTAGAGCATTACTCGACAGCCATAATTTACAATATGGTATGTTTGGCCATGTTGATGCCGGTGTATTACATGTTAGACCTGCACTGGATATGTGCGACCCAGAACAAGAAAAATTACTACGTACAATTTCAGATGAGGTAGTAAAACTCACCGCTAAATACGGTGGATTAATGTGGGGCGAGCATGGCAAAGGATACCGAAGTGAATACGGCCCTGAATTTTTTGGTGAGCATTTATTTACTCAATTACGAAAAATAAAGTCAGCTTTTGATCCTAATAATAAAATAAACCCCGGTAAAATATGTACGCCAATTGAAAGTAAAGACTCACTAGTTAGTGTTGATGGGCAGAAACGTTCTTACTTCGATAAGCAAATTTCTATTGATGTTAAAACCAGTTTTAACAATGCAATGACCTGTAATGGTAACGGCTTGTGTTTTAATTATGATGAAAACTCGCCAATGTGCCCATCTTATAAAGTGACCGGCGATCGCCGTAATTCACCTAAAGGTCGCGCGGGTTTAATGCGTGAATGGTTACGACTTCAAGAGTCAAAAGATGTTAATTTGCTTGAAGTAGAGAAAGAGCTAAACAAAGGTGAAGTGATCACCTGGTGGGAGCGTTTTGTTCATAGCCGTGAAAAAAATAAAGGCGTTTACGATTTTTCTCACGAAGTAAAAGCATCAATGGACGAGTGTTTAGCATGTAAAGCGTGTACTACCGCTTGCCCAATAAAGGTAGATGTACCAACTTTTCGAGCTCGTTTTTTAAATTATTACCATAGTTATTATGCGCGCCCACTTAAAGATTATTTAGTGGGTAATATCGAAAATAGCGCACCGTTAATGTCAAAATTTGCTCGGATTATTAACCCAATTGTAAAAACATCATTGGTTAGTAGCATCATTAAAAAAACGGTCGGTTATGTTGATACCCCGCAGCTAAGTATTCCAGCACTCGGTAAACGTATAAACAAAGCGCAAAAATTTGATTTAAATTTACTTAAAAAATTAAGCGCCGATGAGCAAAATGAGTATGTACTCATTGTTCAAGACCCATTTACCAGCTTTTACGAAGCCGAATTGGTTGAGAGCTTTATTACACTGATCACACAGCTTGGAAAAAAACCCATGTTGTTACCATTTAAACCCAATGGTAAGCCTCAACATGTGAAAGGTTTTTTACATGAGTTTAAAGTGACAGCTAAAAATGCTGCAGAATTTCTAAATCAACTTAACGAGATCAATGCGCCATTAGTAGGTTTAGATGTATCTTTAGTGATGTGTTATCGCGATGAATATAATACAATTTTAGAAAATAACCGTGGTGATTTTCATGTGCTACTTGCCCATGAATGGCTAGAAACACAATCGTTTAAACAGTTAACGGCTAAACAAAATTTAAATACTGAATTTACGTTATTGAGCCACTGCACTGAAACAACCGCTTTACCAAAAGCGGCAAGTGTTTGGAAAACTATTTTTGATGAACTTGGTTTGACATTAAATACTACAAATACGGGTTGTTGTGGAATGGCAGGTACGTATGGCCACGAAGCACAAAACCAAGATAACTCTCGATCGCTTTACGAAATGAGTTGGAAACCTATTGTTGATAAAAATAAACCTGAGCAACTTTTATCAACGGGATTCTCATGTCGCAGCCAAGTTAAACGTTATGAAAAGTTTAAACCCAAGCATCCGATAGAGTTACTGGCAAATGTACTTAGTTAATAATTTAATTAATTAAGCTGAAAATAAAAAGGCGTAACTTATTATTAAGTACGCCTTTTTATTTTGCTTATATTTATTTAGTTTTTTTAGCAAAACTATCTGCTATAGGTTTTGTACTAATACCGTGAATAAACACACTAAATAAAATTGTTGTCATGGCAATGGTCGCAATTTGAAATTTGTTTTCTATTTGTGTGTCTATTACCATTAAGGTAAAAACAATTGAGGCCAATCCTCTTGGCCCAAACCAAGCAAATGTAAAACGCTCTTTAATTGTTAGTGCTGTAAATTGCAATGACAGCATAACCGGTATTATTCTGATCAGTGTTGTACTGAGTAAAGCGTAAATTACTATTTCAGTATTTAATTTCGGGATCACTAAATAAGCACAAACAAAACCGAATAAACACCAAATCATTAAAGAGGAAAAGTCAGCTATATGCTCTGAGTCTTCAATCAGCTCTTTGTTTATTTTAGTACTCGCGTATTTATCAAATAAAAGCCCCGCTACAAATACGGCAATAAATCCACTGCCATGAAAATATTGCGTAAGTGAAAATACAGTCATAGCAAAACCCAATAGTAAAAAAGGACTCGTGTTTTGGGCAAAGTAATGGCGCTTCATTGCAAAATTTAAACACGGAATAAAAATAGCGGTACTTGTAAAGGCTATTAATAAGGCTAAACCAAGTTCTCTGCCAAACACACTTAACGTTTGCGTTGCTGTAATTGCAGATTCAGGATTTTTTGCCAGTAATATAAATATTAAAAAAATAGGAACACATAAACCATCATTCAAACCACTTTCGGTATTTATTCCTTCACGAATTTTTTCAGGTACCTGCGCACTTGCCAATAACCCTTTACTCAACGCCGCATCGGTAGGCGTTAATATTATTGCAAGTAACGCCGCTTGAATAACAGATAAATCGGCAAACAAAAATAACCCAACGGCAATCCCAAGTAATAACGTTAAGGGGAGGGCGATAAATAACAGTAAACTCGGATACTGAAAGCTATGTCTTAAAACACTTAATTTTGACTTAGCCGCATCAGAAAATAAAAATATACTGAGTGTCAATTCTATAAAGGGCAGTAAAAAATCTATGCCGGTTTTTATTCTGCTACTTTCGTTAGGTAAAAGTGTGGCAAGCAATATCCCACCAATTACAAAAAACATTGGCCCCGTTACTTCGGTTTTTTCTAGTTGGCGAAATGTTAAGGAATAAACTAAAAATAAAACGCCAATAAATGAGATCACTAAGTATTCCATTAAATTTTCCTTTTAATTCCAGATTTAGCCCGCTCTTTTATATTTGTTTGAATATAAATTTGATCGGTTGTAGCAATTTTTGCATGGCCTAAGTCTTCAGATAAATGTTTTAAAGGGCGAGTTTGTGCGTCATGCGTTGCCCCCGTATGGCGTAACCAATGCGCAGTGGCCGCTTCTAATTGTTCCGCGTCATCTTTAAATCCATCATCAAGTAAAGATTGTTGCGCAATATCGAAACTTTGTTGTACCAATCTGCGAATTTGTCTTACGGTCATTCCACCCTGACCACGAATTTTATGAACTAGCGGGTCTGACTCATCAACGCGGGGCAGAGCAGGCAAGCCTCGATACAAGCGATAACGTTTTAAATACTCAAGAAAATCATCACTTAATGTTACATCGCGTAATTTATTTCCTTTGCCCATTATTCGTAAAAACCAAAAACCATCATTATCTTGCCAAAAATGAGACATAACAGGTGACCATTGTGGTCGCTCTGATAATTCTGAAATACGAAGGTAGAGTCCTTTTAAACAGGCGAGGGTAAATAAGTTTCTTTCATACTCTGGTTTTTTTTCGCATATATCTCGGGTAACGCCAAATACATATTCCCATTGAATATCACTTAATGTATCGGGGATTTGTATTTGCGATTGCACAACCAAGTAGGGACTATTTTTTTTAACAACAGGTACAAAGTTAGCAAAGGTTTTTTCTTCTAAAATAGCGAATTTATAAAATACATTGAGGGCAGTAAACATGGCCGATAATGTTTGCTGACTCGCAATAGATTCTTTTAACATGAAAGGGCGCCAATTTTGATTTAACCGACGAATTCCTTGCTCATCTTTATAACGCCATTGAACAGATGTAGATGCCCATTTTTTATCCGGTTCAACCATAAAATCAACATAGGCTTCAATATCTTCACGCTTAAGTTCAAATACAGATTTTTCAGCTATAAGCCATGACCATAAATAAAAACGTTCCAACTCATTACGAAAACGACTATAGGTTGCCTCAGATTTTCGGCCATAAACATATAAAAACTGGTATAAAAAATTAAGATCAGCCTTTGATTCAGTTACAGTCAAGCTGACTTGCTGTATAAAAGAGGCTAGTTCTGGATATTCTGATGAGAGTGTATTATCTTCAAGATGAGCTATTTGATAACGTAATTGTTTTAATGTATCGACCAGAGCAACAAGCATAATAGTAAAATATATAAGAAAATAATAGACTTATAGGTTAACCTTAAAGTCCGATACTGTCTAGTATTGGACATAATGAATTTTTGATATTTATGCTAAACGCAGATTTATTAACCATATACCTTATTAAAGGAAAAATCATGAAAAAATTACTTCTGTTGAGCATGTTCGTTATTAGCGTTTTATTAACAGGTTGCGCTACTACAGGCAGTGCTTCCCCTGGAGAAAAACGTGCTTTAGTACAAAGTATGAAATCGAATACATTAACTGCTCTATACGAAAAAAAACCAGATGTTAAAACTCAAATTGCAAACTCTGCCGGTTATGCTGTATTTGATAATGCAAATGTAAACGTTATTTTAGCCAGTTTTGGTGGTGGGTACGGTGTAGTAAAAAATAACCTAACCGGAAAATCTACCTATATGAATATGGGTGAAGCTGGTTTAGGCTTAGGTTTAGGTGTTAAAGATTTCAATATTGTGATGGTTTTTCACGATCAAGCAGCGTTAAATAGATTTATTAAACATGGTTGGGCGTTCGGTGGTAATGCCGATGCTGCTGCAAAATACCAAGATAAAGGTGGTGCTTTAGTTGCCGAAGCTATTGCTGACCAAGTTACTGTTTACTCTTTAACCGAAAGTGGCCTTGCACTGCAAGCTGTTTTAAAAGGTACTAAATTTTGGGTCGATTCTGAGCTAAATTAAGACCTCAAAACCCTCTCATAAGTGGGCTAGTTTGTATGTGAAAAAAGACTCATAACTTGAGATCAGACAGCCTTGAGATTAAAGGGCTGGGACAGTTAAGGCGAGATCCTAAAATCCCATTTGGGACACTTAAGCTGAGTCTCTTGGGGTCTTGCGACTCATAAAGTGAGATTTATTTCATAACCAACTGTTTTTATTTAATTTATCTAATAATAATCTACGGCAAGAATGTTAGAATTGCAACATGAAAAGGTATAAATTGTGATTCTGGTTTGGAGTCTGGGCGATTATTATTATTTTTAGCCCACTTATATATAGAGAGTTTTAGGCTGAGTGGATTTGTTGAAATGGCCAGTTGTTCAACCTTTTAGTTTTAAAGGTTCTAATTGGCTGGATAATTTTCCCTTCCTTTATATAGGTAACCACTTGGGTCTTACATTGATAGAAAGAATCACCAACAATTGGATCGATATTATTTTTTGACATTTCGGCTTTAAGCTTATCAAAGTCAATATTTCTAACTAAACAGTATCGCTTTAGATTGAATACCTTGTTTTCAATATTTTCTAAATCGCGGATTCGAAAATAAGTAGCTCCTTGCTGCCAAGGTAGTGAATAGGCCAATTCTTGCTGCCAAAGTGCCTTGAGGTCTTTTTGAGTAAAGCCAAATAAAGCAACTGCTTCGACTTCAGTTATCTTTTCGTCAAATCGTCTTTTATATTTAGAAAGGATTGTATTTAAAAACTGTCTTGTATCGTTAACTTTCAGCCTTTTGAAAAAACCATCTGTAGATTTCGACTGAGTAAATATTTGAGGAGTTTTGCATACCATTTCGAATACGTCTGCCAAGTCACAGTAAAACAGTTTCAAAAAATCGTTACTTAAGGGGTTATGAGCGAAGGTTCCATTACCTTGAAAATCAACCTTTAAGACGATTGTGCTTAACTCTCTTATATCTATTTGAGCTGTTACACCAGCTTTAGCTGCGCGTAGAGTTTTCACAAACCCATTTGTAATAATCGAATTTGCTTCATTTACGTTGCAAGACAATATATCAGCTAACGTATCCACAGAACATTTACACTGTGCAAGTTCATCTTGTTCCGTGTCGCTTAATCCCTTAGTTTTCCAACTTGGCTTAATGCCGAAGTTCTTGGGGCTGATAGCAGATAATTCCTCTGCTACAAAAAAGCATTCGTTTATGTTAGTTTCCGCTAGTACTTGTTCAAGGATGGGCCATTCCATCTTTGTATTTCTGATCAGGAACCTTGGCCCTGCATATCTAGAACGATAATCAGTAAATCGGCTATCTGCTCGTATATTTGCTAACCAGTTCTGTATGTTTCTTACATTTGTGAGTAATGAGAATGCTGACTCAAAAATGTGGTCCCATGTCTTGAGGGCATTACGGTTAACGCGTTCCGGGACAATATCAAAAGGTCTTAGAACGAAACCAACAGCAAGTGAAAGGTCATCTAAAAAGAGTGGCAACATCGCCTTATCAAGATTTTCCATAAACGTTATGTATGCTGAAGTTTCGGAATATTGCGTTTGAAGTTTGTTACCACAATGACTGCACAATCCTTTCAGTAGTGCATTATCCCATTGAAGCTCCTCACCGCAATGGTTGCAGGTTTGCACTGTTTTACACTGGTGAACACTACAATATGTAGTTGTTAGATAACGACTGTCAAAATTTACATGTCCGTCATCAAGGCAGGTCGGGCAAATGTTCACACCAGTATAAATTAAGGATGTTAAGTAGCGGCTTTTATCATACTCAAAGCCTTCTAACTCTTTGGTGTTGGTTTCAATACCAGTCGTTTCTTTAATGATTTGATTATAACTTTCGAGGTTGCCATCTAACTTATTAGGAAATCTAAATCCATGCGCATTCACCATATCTTTTAAATCAGCATAGCCATGCAAACTAGCCACTTTAAGAAGGTAATATGCAGGATGTATTGTTGGACAAAAATCTAATCTAAGTGGCAGCATTACGCAGTCTCCTTCATTTTAGCCTTAGCTTTGTTTAAGGCATTTAGACGAGCGCGTTTAGAAAACTTATTAATCGTAGTAATTCGTTTATTTAAATCAACTTCACTACATGTAAATGGGTTAATTCCGCTTTTATCCCATCCCCCCGTAGCTATAGCATCATGAGCTTTACCAAGTACAGAAAAGTCAATTTGTTGCCCTTCGTCGGCTAGCTCAATAGCCCATTGTAAAACCAATGCCATTCTGCCAATAACACCTTCGCTAGATGCCCACATCGCAGCTTGAAATTTTGCTGAGGTCATTTTGATGATCGATATCCTATATTGGCGGTGCAACTTGTCGAATATCATCGTATAACCTTGCATCACGGCAGCCATTGTATCTTTGTCGGACAATTCAATTGTATTGAATTCAATCGGGGGCAATGTTCTGTTAAATAGTTGCTCTTCTTCTAGTTGCATTTCAGAAGCTCTAGAAAAATTGTTTTCAATTAACTTAGAAATAGATGAGATCCCGCATAACAAAATCGGAACATGGCTCTCGTCCACTATATTTTTGATAGTATCTGCCAATTTTTGGGTGGTTTTCGAGTTTGTTTTATTTGGTAGTGCATGTTGAGTTTCGTCAATAATGAGTAACTCAATACCAATATTTTTCAATACTTCAATAACTTGATTCTCTAGTTGAGGCTGTTTTGTTCCTGCTTTGGGCTTTATACCAAGTTGAAGTAATATCGCTTCACAAAAATCTTTTGGCGTGACACCAGAAGAGAGTCGTACAAGAACAATATCTTTTATGCCGCTATGCTGATCAATTACGTCTGCGTGCTTCTTAATGAAATTTTTAAGAAAATTTGATTTGCCCGTATGAGAATTACCATACAATGCGCGAACTTTAGCTTCATCGTTACTTATCTTAATAAGATCGATAACTTTTTGTTCCGCGTCTTTATGCAAAATCATATCAAATCGCATTTTTTTGAATTCTAAAGCTGCCTCTTTCATCTTAAATTTCTGTTTTTTAATCATCTACTGATACTCCTAGTTTTTTGTTTTCAGCATCATCAAAATGCTTGTTAGTCTGTTCATCACTCGACTTTAGTTCTTCATCATCTAGCTGCTCTTCGGCTTTAAAATCAACGCCAGCAGAGTTAATGATTTCATCAATTTCAGTGTTAACTTCGTCTTCTGACAAATCAGAATCTTGGCTATGAGTGATATCAATGAGATCGCCATGCTTTGGCGTACTTCGATACCCAGATAAGTTATGGTCTTCAAGAAACGTTGTAGCCCCGTCTAGCACTTCGCAACGGCCTTCAATAACACTCAATTCATTAAATGACTTACCAAAAGCAGATCGATTAGTGTTTGGAATACTAAGTAAAACGATTTCATCAGGGTTCGGGCTGACGATTCTCGGTACAACTACGCTTACTGAAGAAGCATCGTTTAGATCAACCAGCAGAGTCAGAGGCATAAAATCTTTTTCAGTTGCAATGCAGTACTCTGCATACATCGCTTTCAACTCTGGCGAATTGAAATACTGATAGTCATAGGTAGTGCCGTATTTGATGTTATAAGTAACATCTATTTCCAATCCTCTATATTTTCGCAGCTCAGGAATGTCAGAAGGCTCTAATACCGGGTAAACCTCAGTTCCTTTTATCCATGCTTCATTAGGTGTTAATCCATGCAACCTTTTTAATTGCGAGTTATGGTAATCACGAACATAGTTGGTAAATTTTTGATGGAATTGTTCAAACGTGTATTTTGCGTCTTTCTTGATATTTGCTTCGGAATATCGGCTTGGATCGAAAGGGCCACAATATCCTTCTAATCCTTGGAAAAATTCTAACCTCAAGCGATTCACAAAATTCTCGACAAACCCTTTTGAGCATGGCTTTCTTACTTCGGTTGTTTCAAATACTCCTTGAATCTTTTGTAATAAACTTTTGGTCATTGCTGAGCGGTAGGCTGTACCAGCATCCATGACCGCTAAACGCATACACCCGTGTTGAATATAAGTAGGGTCTGGTTTTCTATTAATAGCATGATGAATTGAGGCAACAACGTAGCTAGAGGCTTCTTTATTCTTGCCTACTTGAATGGCATAACCTAATAAACTGGCCGTACCAACATCAAATACAAGCGCCATCGAAACAGTTCCTCGATAGTACTTTTTACCGTTAACAAACTTAACAATGCCAACGTTAAAGTGAGCCATATCGAGTTCTACGCGATCTAGTGGAATCGTGATGTCGTACTTCTCTAATTTTTGTTTATATTTGTTTTTTGCGTATGATTCGCCATAGCGAAGGCGATCATACTCATAGGGACCTAATGACCGTGCTCTGCGCATAAGAGTTTTAGCGCATGGAGCATTACCCTCATAGCCCAGTTCTTCATAGTTCATAGCTAATAAACGTTGTGTAGCTGCAACTGACTTACCATTTTCTTTTAAGTGGTGTTTGTATAAATATTCCCACACCAAATCATCCACATCTTGCGTCAATCCAGCGTCACGATTTCGTTTGTTATTTAAAACCTGTGGAGCTGCGCTATAACCATCCCTTTTAAATTTTTTAAAATCCTTACACAAGGTTGAACGGGCGTAACCTATGGTATCGTTAGCTTCTCGTTGGATATCTTCAACTAATCTTTCTACATCTTTGGTCGGATATTTCTTAGCCAACATGGCATAGAAATACTTTTCTCTACGATTGATTTCTAGCAGTTGTTCACTAGTTGCTCCTTGCATAGACGGAGCCTTAGCAAGCTCCTGAATAATTGTGATTTTCCCTTTCTTGATCTCTTCCAATAAATCTACAAAAGGTCGCATGAACATGTGATGACCTTCGCGCTCAATGAATAATTCTTGAGTAGCTTCATTTACAGCTCTGACAACAGCTTTTTTTCCCATGTATTCCAATTTTTTATCTTGAAGAGAACTAAGTGTGATACCTCTAGCCATACTTCACCTCCAATGGCAGATCCAAAGAAAATGGTTTTTCGAAGTCAATATGAACTTTTTTTTGAGCGATTAGTGCCGGAGCGAAAGCAGGTGATGCATTAAAACGTGAACACATCTCATACAAGTCACCAACGCATTTAACATCTGTTAAATGTGTAAAAGCTAAATCTAAATCATAGCGTGAAAAGTCATAAGCTCTGTATTGGTAGAAACGCGCAAGGTTCTCAGCTTTGATAGGTTTATAAAAATCATCTTCAGTATGAACTGAAAGAGGACGGTTATACAGATCTAGAAATTGTTCACTCAATAGTTGGTGTTTGGTATAGACCGATTCGTTATTGGCAAAGATATTGGGTTTTAACTCAATGAATTCGATCACGTCACCTTCAGGCGTTCTTCGTTTTCTAACAACATCCGGGGTATAGCGAGTATTTTTTCCTTTGATATTAAAAACAAAGCTTTGAGCCTGACCAGCCCATGCAAACACATCATCATCAAACTCTTGTTGCAGCATGAAACTAGTCTCGAAGCTGCTTTCAGGTCTGAACGTTTTTCTCATTTGGATAGAGTTAAAGTAAGTCGCTTTTTTCTTTCCGTAAAATCGAATTTGTTTTGGAAACACCATGTTGCACCTCCTTAATTATATGCTACATTCCTCAGGGTGTATTAATAGTTTTGATCAAATGTTTTGAATTTGTCAAGCTGTTTTGCTACATTTCTCAGTATGTAATTTAGGGTCGGTAAAAAAATGAGAATTGAACAGCTTTCAAAATACGCGGATATTTCTACTGGGAGGTCTTTTCGTGGAGCCATTAAAAAGGCTGCCGACATGGGCTTTAAGGTGATCCAAATAGGAGATATTGTTTTTGATAAAGGCGAAGCAACCTTAGATTTTGACAAGTTAACAGAAACTGAAATAAATACTTCAAGGAAAGTTGAATGTTTAAACAACGGTGATCTAATCATGGTCACTAAAGGACGAGAAAAGCATCTTGTATTGCTTAATGATGTGCCTGATAAACTAATATGTACTCAACATTTTCTAATTGTTAAACCTAAGTCGGAATTTTCAACGGTAACTAGCTTATTTTTAAAATCTTATTTAGAAACCAATTTTTCAAAGGATTGGATAGAAGCAAATTCAGGTGGTAACTATCAAAGTACTATTGGTAAAGGGATCTTAGAGAAGATGCCGCTCCCAGATTTGACTGACGAAAGTGGTAGTGATTTCATCGAGTACGTATTAAACGTCAATGCTGAATTAGAAAAATATCATCAATTAATAGAAGCAAGAAAAAACCAAGTAGCCGGGTTAATAAGTGAGATGGTGAAGCAATGATAACCAATGAACTAACAATAAAATATGTAGAAGCTTATAAAGGCAGCGATTTGTTGCCAGCTAATTTAGATGAAAGACTTTCTTTTCTTGCGCTTCTAACTATCGATTTGCTCGCCAATATAGAGGATGGGAAATATCAAAATTTCTTAGAATCACTTCTGGTTTCTGACGATATTAAATCGATTGACGTGGAAAAATTTGATTTCACTGACTCAGAAGAGTTAGTTGTAAAACAAGCAATAGCGCATTTGAATGATGAGAAAATCAATAAGCTCCTGAGTAGATTCAATGAAATACATGAAGCTTTTGACTTAAGTAAGTTGACGCGTTTCGAATCAATTACATTATACGAACAAACTCTCAAATTATTGCAAGAACCAAAAGTCTTTGAATTGATCCACAGTGATGCGAAAGGTTTTGATTTTCAACTGCGGCCCGATGATTTTTCTAGATTGATAGCAAGTATCGTCAAAAGTAATGAGAAATTAGCTGTATATGATGCAATGGCATCGACTGGTGAATTAAGCAATTTTCTTGCTCAATTAAACCCGCACTGGCACTTTACAACTGAGAGCTTGCTTCAAAACCCTTACTACCTTGTACACAAGTTTGTGCTAGCCGGGAATGACGATTGTGTAGTGAGCCAGAGTTATTCACTCAATAGTACTCCATTTATAAAACCCTCTACTTTTGACTTAGCGTTTGCGCTGTATGAGCCAACTGCCGTTAGAAAAGCATCTGGTTCCGATGTCAAAAAGTCTTGTGAAGGCGGGGCTTTGAGTGGTCACTATGACCCAAAAAGAATAGATCTAGATATAATTTCATCTCAATATAACGATCACGCACTTCTTCAACACCTCGTTTGGTCAATAAATAAAACTGGCTTAGCGATAGCATTTGTTGGACGAGGCGCATTGCAGCGCATAGAAGAAGCAAAGTCTCGCAAATATCTCATTGAAAATAATTACGTTGATGGAGTTATTCAGCTACCAACTAGTTTAATAAGTGCAAGAACAGTTGATTTGTTCGCTTTAGTTCTTCGTAAAAATAAACAAACAAATGACATTGTGTTTATCGATGCATCTTCTTATTTCAATCGTGATATCAAGCGCAACAGACTAATTCGTGAAGATGAAATAGCAAATATTCTCGCTGCACGGAAAAACATTCCTGACATTTGCCAAGTAATAACCAATGGGCAAGTTGAAAAGTTAAGTTTGATTGATGAAACCACAAATGAATCTAATTTCTCTTTAAACGTTCCAGCTTACATAAGCAGAAGCAAAAAGATTATAGATCCCACTTCGATTGATGAGTTAATTGACGAACTTACTTTAATTCAAAGTAACACGAATCAGTTATTCGACAAATTAATGAAAAAAATTTAAAAGTAATTGTCATTCATTATCAACAAATTAACTCTCAACCTGTTGTTTTTATACATATTTGTATAATGACAAGATTAGCTACCTCTTCTATAAAACTTAATGTTTAAGTAGAAGAGGTAAGCGATATGGAACATATAGATAGTAACCAAGAAAATCCTGAATATAGTGATTTTCAGATCGACACATTAAAAACATATTTACGTGAAGTAACCGTTGTTTCTGTGGTAGATAAACTAGACGGAGAGCTGATAGAAATGGCTCAAGTGCTACACGGCTTTGTTGAGCTTGATGAAACACAAAGGTTTTCACATGATGATATTGTGATTTCATCACCGATACAGATTTCATCTAATCATAATACTCGATTTATAACAAAATCCGGCTCTCAATATGTGAGTTGCAATGAGGTAGAGTACGTCACATTAAATGGGCAAGATTGGCTTAAAATGCGGCAAACACTGATGAATCCAAGAGATATTTTGATTATGAAATATCTCTCTTAGTCAAAAGATAAACGAAAAGGACTTAACTGCTCCTTTTCTTTTATCTGGACATTGACGTGATTATCAAAATGATACACACTAGCTCAAATACGTAATTAGTATAATAAGTTAGATGGAACTAGAAAACGTCAATTACGCACAAAAACAACGTCTCGCTTTCATTGATTTTAAATTGATGTTCACAAGCTCAGTAACGCGTAACGAAATCATCCAACGCTTCGAATGCGGTACTGCCGCTGCTTCCAGAGATTTAGCTCTTTATAAAGAGCTTGCACCTAAAAACCTGTCGTATAACACAACAGAAAAGCAGTACATCATAGAGTCCAACTTTAAACCACTCTTCAATCATGATCCGCGAAAGACACTGGTTAAATTAGCTAATGAGATATCAGACGGTTTTGATTCGATTGGCGATACAAAATTTCCAGTCGAAGCACTGTAGTGGTCAATAAAATTTGGCCACAGCTTTAGAATCTTGGTATCTAACCTCAGATTCATTTGGCGCTAAACCGGCATTATAATGATGTGGCCTAACGTTGTTGTAATACCCGTTGATATAATCACTCACACTATATTTAGCATCTTTAAAGTTTTCGTATCCAACCTTTGGCATCCACTCCGTTTTAAAGCTTCTAAAAAATCGCTCCATTGGCGCATTATCCCAACAATTTCCGCGCCTGCTCATACTTTGTGTAATTTTATAGCGCCATAAACGTTGACGATATTTTAAACTTGTATAATGACTACCTTGGTCTGAATGAAACATCAGTCCACTTGGCTTACCTCTGCTTTCATACGCGAGTTCAAGCGCTTTTAGCGTTAAGTTAGTATCTGGCGACAACGACATTGCCCAACCAACGACTTTACGTGCAAACAAATCAACAACGACCGCTAAATAGGCCCAGCGATTGCCTGTCCAAATATACGTCACATCACCGCACCACACGGTATCTGGCTCAACAACATCAAATTGTCTATCAAGCAGATTTGGAATTTCAAGGTGCTCATTACCACCGCGTTTATATGAATGTTGAGGTACTTGGCAGCTTTCAAGCTTTAATTTAACCATTAGCTTAGCAGCACGATAACGACTCAATTCAAAATCATTGTTCGTTGCTATTGCCGCGATTGTCCGCGCCCCAGCTGAGCCGCCGCTCATTGCATGTATGGCTTTAACTTCAGCTTCTAGCCTTATTTGCTCTGGCGTCGGCGTTGTATCCCGTATAGCCCAATATTTATAGCTGCTACGATGCACATTGAATACGTTACACAGCACGCTAATTGGGTAACGCTCTCGTTGATTTAGTTTCTCAATTAACGAGAATTGTTCAGGGAGTCGGACATCAAGAGAGCGGTAGCCTTTTTTAATATATCCTTTTCTAATTTAATGCGTTGGATTTGCTTTTTAAGTTCGCGGATTTCAATTTGTTCGGGCGTCATTGGTGAAGCAGATGGTGTCTGGCCACTCCGCTCTTGCTTTAATTGAGTAACCCACTTACTGACGGTTGATTTACCCACCCCCATCGCTTTGGCTGCTTCTTCTTGAGTATAACTTTGGTCAACTACAAGCTGAGCTGTTTCTAATTTGATTGCCGCAGAATACGTTGCGCGTTTTAATTTCGTCATTTTTTCACCCAAATTTGTATGCTTATTAGCATAACATTTCTTTCTTAATGGGTGGCCAAAATCACTGTACCACTACA